>JACNFO010000059.1 GCA_014384565.1 Candidatus Pseudothioglobus aerophilus | reverse complement strand
GTAGTCTCAACCTTCTTATCAGCAACTTTTTTAGGAGCTGCTTTTTTAGGGGCTGCTTTTTTTGGGGCTGCTTTGATATCTACTTTTTTCTCAGCCATCAGACTTCTCCAGTAATTTGTTCAACTGTTTTGCCGCGCTTTGCAGCAACTATTTGTGGCGATGACATTTGAGTTAAACCTTCAACAGTAGCCCTAACAACACTAATTGGGTTACGAGTACCATTACACTTTGCCAAAATATTATGCACACCAACTGCCTCTAAAACACTACGCATTGGTCCACCAGCAATTACACCTGTACCTTCAGATGCCGGCTGCATGTAAACTTTAGCAGCTCCAACAGATGATGTAATAGGGTAGTGCAATGTTCCATTTACTAATGGGACTGGCTTCATTGCTCTTTTAGCTTTATCCATTGCTTTTTGAATAGCTAAAGGAACTTCACGTGCTTTTCCAGTTCCATACCCAACTTTTCCATTTCCATCACCAACTACTACTAGAGCAGAAAAACCAAAAATTCTACCACCTTTAACAACTTTAACTACGCGTCGAATATTAACTAGCTTTTCGATGAATTCACTTTCTTCTTTATAATTATTTCTTTTATTATCAGCCATTCTTTAAACCTTAAGTTTACTTAATTAAAAATCTAATCCGCCTTCTCTTGCCGCTTCAGCAAGGGCTTTTACTCGTCCGTGATACTTAAATCCAGAACGATCAAATGCGACCTTAGAAACTTTAGCTTTTTTAGCAGCTTTTGCTATCAAATCTCCCACCTTTGAAGCGGCTTCAACATTTCCACCATTCTTCATTTTCAAAGATATGCTTGATGCAGAAGCTAACGTTTTCGTGCCACAACCACTAATGATCTGAGCATATATATGCTGAGAAGATTTGAATACACATAAACGCTCAACATCTCTTTCAGCATGCTTAGCTCTAAATTTTGTTGCTCTTCTTAAACGAGCATCTTTTTTTGATAATTTCATTTAACTACCTTTAATCTATTATTTTTTCTTAGCAGCTTTACGAACAACCTGCTCATCTGTATAGCGAACACCCTTACCTTTATATGGCTCTGGTGGACGGAATGCTCTAATTTCTGCTGCGGCTTGACCAACTTTCTGCTTATCAATACCTTTAACAATAACTTCTGTCTGAGAAGGAGTTTCAACAGAAATACCTTCAGGCAAGTTATAGTTAACTGGATGAGAAAAACCTAAAGTTAAGTTTAATACTTTACCTTGCGCTTTAGCACGATAACCAACTCCAATTAGTGTTAGCTTCTTCTCCCAGCCTTCAGTAACGCCTTTAATTAAATTTGCTGTATTTGCTCTTACTGTTCCAGCATGAGCCCATGCGCCTTTTTGTTCTTTCTTACTCACTTCATTTGGCTCAAAGGTTAATACATTATCGTTATTAGAAACAAGGACTGCTGAATTAACGTGCATTGTCATTTCACCAAGCTTTCCTTTGACCGAAATTAATCCTTCTGCTTGCGTAATATTTACGCCTTCAGGGATTGTAATTGGTGCTTTTGCAATTCTAGACATTCTTAATCTCCAATATTATGAAACACTGCACAAGACTTCACCACCAATATTTTGGGCTTTGGCAGCTTGACCTGTCATCACACCTTTTGGTGTTGAAACAATGACAATACCTAAACCATTCATAATTCTTGGCATCTCGTCTTTGCTTGCATAATGTCTTAAGCTAGGCTTAGAAATTCTGTTTAAGGATTCAATAACTGGTTGGTCATCAAAATATTTTAATTTTATTACTAACGTTTTGTTAGCAGCTTTATCACCTTCAATAGCAAAAGAAGTGATATAACCTTCGTCTTGCATAACACTGGCAATCGCAGACTTCAAATTTGAAGCTGGGATACTTACTTGATCTTTATTAACTGCTTGTGCATTCCTAATTCTAGTCAACATATCAGCTATTGGGTCAGACATACTCATATTAAACTCCTACCAGCTTGCTTTAGATAATCCAGGAACTTCACCATTCATAGTGCGCTCTCTGAGTTGAGATTTGGCCAAGCCAAATTTACGATAAAACCCATGAGGACGCCCTGAAAGACCACAACGGTTACGTTGACGAACAGGTAAAGCGTCTCTTGGAAGTGATTGTAATTTAATCACCGCCTGGAAACGATCCTCATCTGAGGTATGAATACTTTTAATAATTTTTTTTAGCTCAAGGCGTTTTTCCTTGAACTTTTCAACCAACTTCGATCGCTTAAGATCTCTGTTAATCATAGACTTTTTAGCCATTATTTTCTCCTTTAAATGGAAAATTAAACATCGCCAATAGTTTCTTAGCATCTTCATCATTTTTTGCATTGGTAGTGATTGCAATATCCATACCACGTACTTTTGTTACTTTATCAAATTCTATTTCAGGAAACACTATCTGCTCTGTAATTCCCATATTGTAGTTTCCACGCCCATCAAACGATTTATCATTAAGTCCACGAAAATCTCTAATGCGAGGTATTGCAACATTTACTAAACGATCTAAAAATTCGTACATTCTTTCTTTTCTCAAAGTAACTTTACATCCAATAGCGTTACCCTCTCTGAGCTTAAAACTAGCTACTGACTTTCTTGCTAAACAAGTCATCGGCTTCTGTGAAGAAATTAGGCCTAGTTCCTCAAGAGCACTTTCTAATATTTTTTTATCACCCAATGCACTACCTAAGCCCATATTGATTGTTATTTTTTCAATCTTAGGAACAGACATTGAATTTGAAACACCTAGTTCTTCCTTTAATTTAGGGAGAATTTCATTTTTGTATTGTTCTTGTAATCTAGACACTTATCACCTATTTATTTGTTATATCAAAGTACGGATTCGCCGCTCGATTTGTAAAATCTCTCTTTTACGCCCTTATCATTAGCTCTTACCCCAATGCGATCTGCCTTCTTTGAAGTTGGGTTATAAATTGCAACATTTGAGATACTCAATGGCATTTCCTTTTCTTCGATGCCACCTTGAATTCCTTCCTGCGGATTAGCACGAACATGTTTTTTTGCAAGGTTTAATCCTTCAACAATAACTTTTGCTCCAAGGACTTTTTTTACAGATCCAATTGAGCCCTTATCTTTTCCTGCAATAACTATTACTTCATCATTTTGCTTAATTTTCATCATTACAGAACCTCTGGTGCAAGTGAAACAATCTTCATAAACTGTGCATTTCTTAACTCACGAGTCACAGGTCCAAAAATACGCGTGCCGATTGGCTCTAATTTAGGATTTAAAAGTACTACAGCATTGTTATCAAAACGAATTCGAGACCCGTCACTTCGGCGAACACCTTGAGCTGTTCGAACAACTACTGCATCATAAACATCGCCTTTCTTAACTTTACCTCGCGGAGATGCTTCTTTTATACTAACCTTAATAACGTCACCAATATTAGCATAACGACGCTTTGAACCACCTAACACTTTAATACACATTGCTTTAACACCACCACTATTGTCAGCTATGTGTAATCTTGTTTGCATTTGAATCATATTCTTCTCTCTAAAATGCTACTAGTTAATCAATATTTACAGATTTTTCAACAACTTCTACCAATGCCCAATTCTTTGTTTTCGAGAAGGGCTTTGATTCAGAAACTTTAACAACATCACCAAGACCACATTCATTCTTTTCATCATGCGCGTGAACTTTTGTACTGCGCTTAATATATTTTTTATAAATTGGATGGCGCACTTTGCGTTCAACCAAAACAGCAATGGTTTTGTCACGACTATTACTAACAACGGTTCCTGTTAGTGTTCTTTCTACTGAATTAGTTTCACTCATGACTTTTTCTCATTAATTATTGTTTTAATTTGGGCAATTGATTTTTTTGTTTTATTAAGCTTTGATAAATCACTCAATTGAGAAGTGCTCTGTTGCATACGCAATTCAAAGTGCTCTTTAAGTAAGACTATAAGCTGTTCATTTAATTGAGACTCATCTTGATCTCTTAATTCTTTAACATCCATTACATTATTGTCCGTTTAATTACTGTTGTTTTAACTGGAAGCTTTGCAGCTGCTAGCACAAAAGCTTCTCTCGCAGTTACTTCGTCAACTCCCTGCATTTCAAATAACATTTGACCCGGCTTAATAAGCGCAACCCAATATTCAACACTACCCTTACCTTTACCCATACGAACTTCTAAAGGCTTTTTAGTAATTGGCTTATCAGGAAAGACACGAATCCAAATTTTTCCTTGGCGTTTAACATGTCTTGTCATTGCACGACGTGCTGCTTCAATTTGTCTCGCAGTCATTCGACATCTTCCAGTTGCTTGCAGCCCAATATCGCCGAAGCTTACATTGTGACCAGCAGCTAAACCACGATTGCGGTTTTTCATCATTTTTCTAAATTTTGTACGTTTAGGTTGCAACATTTGTTAATTCCTTTACTTCTTTACTGTTTGTTTTCCAGCACCACGCTTTGAAACTTCTTCAATAGTGCCTTTGTTATGATCTAAAATTTCGCCTTTAAAAATCCAGACTTTAATACCAATAACTCCATACTGAGTATTTGCTCTATAGCTACTATAATCAACGTCAGCTCTAAATGTATGTAATGGAACACGGCCTTCACGGTACCACTCAGATCGAGCTATTTCAGCACCATTTAATCGCCCACTTACCATTATTTTGATTCCTAGTGCGCCCAATCTTGTAGCATTACCTAGCACACGCTTTACTGCGCGCCTATACATCACACGTTTTTCAAGCTGTTGTGCAATGTTCTCAGCAACTAAGCGAGCATCTAATTCTGGCTGCTTAACTTCTTCAATACTGATATGCACTGGAACGCCCATCATTTTTGAAACCAAATTCTTCAACTTCTCAATATCAGCACCTTTTTTACCAATGACTATTCCAGGTCGAGCTGTATGAATAATAACTTTAGCTGTATTTGATAATCTTTCAATACTAATACGACTTACTGAAGCCGTTGATAATTCTTTAAACAAAAAATCTCGCACAGAAATGTCAGACAACAAATATTCAGAATAGTTTTTACTACTTGCATACCACTTTGAATGCCAATCTTTTACAATTCCTAATCTAATGCCTACTGGATTTACTTTTTGACCCATAATTTTTTACTCGCTAACGCCAACACTAATGTGGCTTGATCGTTTAAGAATACGATTCGCTCTACCTTTTGCTCTTGGGCGAATACGTTTCATTGTAGAACCTTCATTTACGAAAATACTACTTACCTTTAGTTCATCTACATCTAATCCATCATTATGCTCAGCATTAGAAATC
Organism: Candidatus Pseudothioglobus aerophilus; assembly: GCA_014384565.1. Classification (GTDB taxonomy): domain Bacteria; phylum Pseudomonadota; class Gammaproteobacteria; order PS1; family Pseudothioglobaceae; genus Pseudothioglobus; species Pseudothioglobus aerophilus. The sequence continues at coordinate 3,498 of JACNFO010000059.1, read as the reverse complement.
GCCGAACTTAAAACTTTTTTTACAAGTACCGCAGCTTTTTTATTGCTAAATGTCAGAATGCTCAAAGCCTCCTCAACTGGCTTATTTCGAATTTGATCAGCAATTAATCTAACTTTAAAAGGTGAGATTTTTGCATATTTATGAATTGCTTTAACTTCTATCATGATGTCACCTTATGCCTACGATTTACGGTCACCAGAGTGACTCTTGAATGTTCTTGTTACGGCAAACTCGCCTAGTTTATGACCAATCATATTCTCATTTATCGAAACTGGAACATGATTACGACCATTATGTATAGCTATTGTTAGCCCAATCATTTCAGGAACAATAACTGAACGACGCGACCAAGTCTTAATTGGCTTTCTATCGTTATTATCTTGAGCCTTTAAAACTTTCTTGATTAAGTGCTCATCTACAAATGGACCTTTTCTTAGTGATCTTGCCATAATTTCCCTTTAATTTCTGCGACGTACGATAAGCTTATCAGTACGTTTATTGCTTCGTGTTTTGTATCCCTTAGTAGGAGTACCCCAAGGAGAAACTGGATGTCTACCACCACTAGTTTTTCCTTCACCTCCACCATGTGGGTGATCAACTGGGTTCATTACTACACCACGAACTGTTGGTCTAAAACCTCTCCAGCGTGTTGCTCCAGCCTTTCCTAATTTTCTTAAACTATGTTCTGACTTTGAAACCTGGCCAAGAGTAGCACGACATTCAGCTAGTACTTTTCTCACTTCACCTGAGCGCAGCCTAAGAGTGACATAGTTGCCTTCTTTAGCAACTAGTTGTACTGATGTACCAGCACTTCGAGCAATTTGAGCACCTTTTTGTGGCTTAAGTTCAACACAATGTATCACACTACCAAGTGGTATATTACTCAAAGGTAAAGTATTTCCTTTTTGTATTGCAACTGAGTTTCCAGAAATTACCTGGTCTCCAGCATTAACACCCTTCGGTGCAATTATGTATCGTCTTTCGCCATCAGCATATAAAACTAAAGCAATGTTTGCACTTCTATTTGGATCGTATTCAATTCTTTCTACTGTTGCAGCAATATCGTCCTTATTACGTTTAAAGTCAATAATACGATATCTCTGTTTATGGCCTCCACCTCTGTGCCTAACAGTGATTTTTCCACGGTTATTTCGACCATTTATTCTATTCTTACTCTCCGTTAAAGCTGCAAAAGGCTTTCCTTTGTGCAAATCTTTATCAACAACACTGACAACATGTCTTCTGCCTGGTGAGGTTGGTTTTCTTTTTATAACTAATGCCATAATAAATTCTCTATGAGGCAGTTGCGTCAATCATCTGACCTTCAGACACTTTAACGACCGCTTTTTTCCAATTAACACGCTGTCCAGCTTTACCTTTGTAAATCTTTTTCTTGCCTTTTACATTCAAAGTAGTAACACCTTCAACAGTAACTCCAAATAATTCTTCAACTGCAGCTTTAACTTCTCTCTTGTTGCTATCAGGTCTGACCTTAAAGATGTACTGGTTATTAGCTGATGCCAAAGTAGATTTTTCAGAAACAATCGGTCCTAATAGGACACTTAATATTTTTTCTTTATTCATAACATTGCCTCAACTTTTTTTAACGCAGCTTTTGTCATTACAACATTGTCATAACCAATTAAGCTTACTGGGTCTATACTTTGAGTATCGCAAACACCAACATGGTATAAATTCCTTGAAGACAAGTACAAGTTCTCATCTAGCTCATCTGTCATTAACAAAGCATCCTTAAGGTTTAAGGATTTCATTAGTGACGTAATATTTTTTGTTTTAGGTTCAGTAATTTCAAGATCTGAAACTATCTTTAGGCGGTCATTGCGAATTAGCTCGGAAAATATAACGCTAATTGCGCCTTTGTACATTTTTTTATTAACTTTTTGAGAATAGTTACGAGGCTGAGCGGCAAAAGTTACACCACCACTTCTCCAGATAGGTCCACGTGAAGTACCTGCTCTAGCACGACCAGTTCCCTTCTGCTTCCAAGGCTTCTTTCCACCACCACTTACAGCAGCACGATTTTTTTGTGCTTTAGTGCCACTTCTGCCACCTGCCATATAAGCAGTTGTTATTTGATGAACTAATGACTCATTATAGTTTCGACCAAAAATATCATCCGAAACTTCTTGAGAAGTAGATTTATTCGTTTTTAAATTTAATACTTTTACTTTCATCATTAGACCTTTAAATAACTATTTATTAAACTTCAGTTTCTTTTTCTTGTTCTATATCTGTTGCAACATCTTCGACTACAGGAGCTTCAATGACTGCTTCCACTGATGCCTCAACAACTGTTTCTTCAACTTCTTCAACTGGAGCATCTTGTTGTTCAGATAGCTGTTTACTTATTTCAGAATTAATTTTGTTCTTTTTATCTGACAAAAATACTCTTACAAAGCCATTTTTAGAGCCAGGAATTGCACCTTTAACTAATAACAGATTACGCTCATTATCAACCCTTAGGATTTCCAGACACTCTTCTGTGACTTGAGCATTACCCATTTGACCAGCCATTTTTTTACCTTTGAATACGCGACCTGGATCCTGACATTGTCCTGTTGAACCAATCGCACGGTGAGAAACTGAGTTTCCATGAGTTGCATCTTGCATACTAAAGTTATGACGCTTTACACCACCCTGAAATCCTTTACCTTTCGATTTACCTGTAACATTTACATAATGCCCAGCACCAAAAAATGAAACATCAAGGTTAGGCATGTCAGAAACTTCATTTTCACTAACTCTCATTTCCCAAAGTCCAAGGCCAATTTCTTGAGAAGCTTTTGCGTAATGACCTTTTAATGAACTAGATACGCGACGGATTTTTGCATCGCCTTTTTTATTAATCTTTTTTCCAGTCGTAACTTGAATCGCATTATAACCATCGGTATCAACAGACTTGCTCTGCACTACTCGGTTAGGCTCTATCTTAATGACACTAACAGAAGACGCTGAACCATCAGCAGCCATCAAACGCGTCATTCCTAATTTTTTTCCTACTAATGCAATTGCCATTTTATTAATCCTTTCTATTCGGTTAGTTAAGTTGGATTTTTACATCAACACCAGCAGCAAGATCTAATTTCATTAATGCGTCTACTGTTTTATCTGTTGGACTAATTACGTCCATCAACCTAACATAAGTTTTAAGTTGGTACTGATCTCTAGCATCTTTATTAACATGCGGAGAAGACAACACAGTAAAACGCTCTGTCTTTGTAGGTAAAGGGATTGGACCTCTAACACTTGCACCAGTTCGTTTCGCTGTTTCTACAATCTCTACGGCAGATTTGTCGATTAATCGATGATCAAATGCCTTTAATTTAATTCTAATATTTTGATTGCTCATTTGCCTATTTACCTTATCTAACTTGTGATACGAAAAAACCGTCGATTATACAAGATATCGACGGCCCTTATTCAACTAATCAACTCGTAATTTTCGAGACGACTCCAGCACCTACTGTGCGTCCACCT
>JACNFO010000055.1 GCA_014384565.1 Candidatus Pseudothioglobus aerophilus | reverse complement strand
TGGGAATGCCTGCTTCGGAAAAACCTGGAGATATGAGGGTTATAGATATGTATCGCCGTGAAGGTGACAAACTCTCAGAAAACTGGATTTTCATTGACCTGTTGCATTTTTGGAAGCAACAGGGCGTTGATATTTTAGATCGAATCAAAAAAACTCCAAGAACCTAAAAAACTTCTCAGTGGGCTGAATACAGCCCACTATTTTTAATAAATATTTTTAACTTGAGTTCAATTCATTTTTGAATTAACATCAATTCTATAACGATTTAAATAGAATTGATTAATGAGACGAGGAAGAGCTAAGGTTACTAGAGAAGTTACAAACTTTACACAGGCACCTTATCGACAAAAAAAGAATCCTTTTCAGCCGATGAGCATTTTTTCATTGGATGAGATTGAATCAATCCATGAAGCCTCTTTAAAAGTTTTATGCGATACAGGTATTGACATCCAGTCCCCTAGAGCAGTAGAGATTTTAAAACAAGGCGGCGCCTCGGTTGATTCTGATGGAAGGCGCGTTAGGTTTGAACCTGGTTTTATAATGGAAAAAATAGCAACCACTCCTAGTGAGTTTACGCTTCATGGGAGAAACAAAGAAAGGCATGTGCATGTTGGTGGTCAGTCTATTATTAATACAATGGTTGCCAGTGCGCCCAATGTTTCTGATCTAGATAGAGGTAGAATTCTAGGTAACTTTGAAGACTATACAAACTTAATCAAACTAGGTGAAATGCTAAATACGGTCCATGCATTTGGTGGCTACCCTGTCGAACCTTGCGATTTGGATGTAAGTGTGCGGCATTTAAAGGCAGTCTCTGCAGCTGCTCGCCTCACAACAAAACCCCTTTTTGGATACGCGATTGGCAGTGAGAGGATGCTTGATGTTATTGAAATTGTCCGAATTAGCAGAGGGATTAATAAAGAAACCCTTCTGAAGGAGCCTTCAATTACTACAGTTGTAAATGCAAACTCTCCATTGGTCTACGACAAAGCCCTCTTAGAAGGTGCGATTGAAATGGCAGAGCATAATCAACCTGTTATTTATACACCATTTACTCTAGCTGGGGCAATGGCGCCGATCACTGTTGTGGGTGCTCTAGTTCAGCAAAATGCTGAAGCGCTTGCGGGGCTTGCGTTTCATCAGTGTGTTAATTCTGGAGCGCCAGCTATGTATGGCAGCTTTACTTCAAATGTTGATATGAAATCAGGCTCCCCAGCTTTTGGTACGCCAGAATATACGCAAGCTACAATAGCAAGTGGACAACTAGCAAGAAAATATAAAATTCCTCTTAGGGCATCTAATGCGAACGCCTCTAATGCTCCAGATGAGCAATCAGTATATGAGTCACAAATGTCTCTATGGGCTTGTTTGCTGGGCCAAGTAAATTTTATTCTGCATGGCCATGGCTGGATAGAAGGTGGACTTTGCGCATCTTATGAGAAAGTAATTTTAGATGCTGAGATGAACCAAATGATGGAGGCTTTTCTTCAACCTGCAATTGTAAATAAAGATACCTTAGGGGTAGAAGCGATTGCAGAGGTCGGCCCTGCAAATCATTTTTTTGCAGCTCAACAAACTTTGGATCGATATGAGACTGAACACTACAACCCAATGCTTTCAGACTGGAGAAATTTTGAATCTTGGAGGGATGCAGGTTCAGAAACTGCAACTCAACGAGCAAACAAAATATGGAAGCAGCTCTTAGAAGGGTATGAAGAGCCAAAGTTAAAGTCAGAAGTGGAAGAAGGGCTTTCAGCTTTTGTTGACAAAAGGGTTGCAGAGGGTGGAGCTGCTCCTTTATAAGGACACTTTTTTATTAAGGGATTCGTTATGAAAGATTCTGCAAGAGTTGTTGTTATTGGAGGCGGCGTAGTAGGCTGCTCGATTCTTTTTCACCTTGCAAAAATGGGGTGGAAAGATGTTGTTCTTCTTGAAAGGGACGAATTAACATCTGGCTCAAGTTGGCATGCAGCGGGCTCATTTCATACAGTTAGTTCTGATCCGAATGTTTCCAAGCTACAGGACTATACAATTAATTTATACAAAGAAATTGAGGAGACTTCAGGCCATTCAATTAGTCTTCACAAAACAGGAGGCTTCTACTTGGCTTCAAATCAAAGCTGGTATGACTACCTCAAACGAGAGCGCTCTAAGGCTAGAACATTGGGTTTAGACCAAGAATTTGTGTCGTTAGCTGAGGTGGTAGATAAGCACCCATTAATTGACCCTAAACATTATGTGGCTGCACTATGGGATCCAACTGAGGGGGATGTTGACCCTTCTGGCGTTGTCTATGCTTATGCAAAATCTGCACGCGTTTATGGCGCTGAATTTTATACGCATACACCAGTTATTGAGACCAACCAAAGGGCAGATGGATCTTGGGATGTCGTGACTGAGAATGGGAATATCCATGCAGAGTATATTGTTAATGCTGGCGGTCTTTGGGCACGTGAACTTGGGCGGATGTCTGGAGTACATTTGCCTGTTGTTCCGATGGAGCATCACTATTTAATTACTGAAGAGATTGAAAAGATTGCTGGCTTAGCGGATGGCCAACGCTTACCTAGTTTTATTGATTTTGAAGCAAATATATACACGCGCCAAGAAAATACTGGCATGTTGCTAGGGACCTATGAGCCTCGATCTACTCCTTGGTCTCTGGACGGAACACCACAGACCTTTGGACATGATTTATTGGAGCCAAAGCTTAATAATATCGCAGATCGATTGGAATTGGCATATGAGCGTATTCCTGCGCTAGCAACCGCTGGCATTAAAAACATTATTAATGGGCCATTTGTATTTTCTCCAGATGGCAACCCTATGATTGGGCCTGTTCCAGGTATGAAAAATTATTGGACAGCAGTCGGTGTTATGGCTGGTTTTTGCCAAGCTGGTGGAGTTGGGAAAACTCTTGCTGAGTGGATGATTGAAGGGGAGCCATCAGTCGATGTTTGGGCAATGGACATTGCACGCTTTGGAAGCTTTGCGACGCCTCAATGGGGCGTTACTAAATCCTCTGAGAATTATGAAAGACGATTTGTAATGACGTTTCCAAACGAAACGCTACCTAAAGGAAGGCGTCAAAAAACCACATCTATTTATGATCGCTTAACTCATAAAGGCGCAGTCTGGCAAGACACTTTTGGACTCGAAAATGTTTTATGGTTTGCAAATTCGCCAGAGGATGCTTATGAAGATCCTACATTTCATCGATCAAGATCCCATGATTATGTTGCAAGTGAGGTCAATGCTGTTCGCGAATCTGTTGGTGCAATCGAAGTTGCAAACTTTGCGAATCATAAGTTTACTGGAAAAGGAGCGAAAGCTTTCTTAGAAAAAATTCTTGCTGGACATATTCCTAGTAAAGGCCGCGTTAACTTATCACCCATGCTTCTAGAGAGTGGTAAGTTGAATGGTGACCTAACAGTTTCCTGTATTGATGAAGAGACCTATTATTTATTTGGCTCAAGTGCAGCACAAAATATGCACCTTCGATGGTTTGAAAAACATCTTGAGGGTATAGACGATATCCTCTATCAAAACATGACAGATGATTATCACGGTATTGCAATTTCTGGACCAAAGTCAAGAGAATTGTTGTCAAAGCTTACGAGAGAAGATGTCAGCTCTGAAGCTTTTAAGTTTCGCGATATAAGGGATACCTTTATAGCTGGCGTTCCTGCATTATGTGTCAGAATTTCATTTACAGGAGAGCTTGGCTATGAAATATATGTTTCACCACAATACCAATTAAAGCTTTTTGAGGAAATAGATGAAGCTGGAAAAGATCTTGGACTAAAGTGGTTTGGTGGACGAGCGTTAATGTCAATGAGACTTGAGAAAAATTGGGGAGCATGGACAATGGATTATCGCCCTGACTTTACTTTAATGGAGTCTGGAATGGACTTCTTTGTTAATTGGGAGGGTGACTTTATTGGTAAAAAAGCAGCCTTGATAGAAAAAAAGAATGGTCCAATTAAAAAACTTTCAGTTATTCAAATTGATACAGAAACTGATGTAAGTGGAGATGAGGCGGTAATGTATAACGGCAAGTGTGTCTCTTATATTACCTCAGGGGGGTATGGCCACTCGGTTGGAAAATCCCTTGCTATGACTTATCTTCCAATTGAATTGATTGATCCTAATATAGACCTTGAAGTGGAGATATTAGGTGAATTTCATATGGCTTCTGTAGAAATGAAACCACTCTATGATCCTTCTGGATCCAAAATGAGACAGTAAAAAGAGGATTTTTATGAGCTTTTCAATACCCAAAAGACACCACTCAAAAATTGGCTCTCACCTAGAGGCCACTGAAGATATTTTTAGCCTTAATAAGCACGCACTTGGGCCAGGGGAGTTGGCAGAAAAAGAATGGCTTGACGCTGGCTTAGCAGCTCCAGATATGACAAAAATTAGAGAGTATCGCCTAAAAAGAGTTCGTGAAAAACTTGTTGAATTTGACTACGCTGGAATTTTACTTTATGACCCTGTTAACATTCGATACGCAACAGATAGTACTAATATGTCTTTATGGACTTCCCATAATGCATCTAGATATTCATTAATAATGACTGAAGGGCCCGTTATTATCTTTGAGTTTGATGCCCATGAGTTTTTATCAAATCATAACCCATTAATAACTGAAGTCAGACATGCACTGACATACCTCTACTTTACTGCGGGCAATAAAAGTAAAGAAAAAGCTAAGATTTGGGCTTCTGAAATTTCTGATATTGTTAGAGAGTTCGGTAAAGGCAATAGGCGGTTAGCTTTGGATCATTGTGCTCCAGAAGGAATTCATGAGCTTCAATCTCTTGGACTAGAGCTTACTAATGGTGAAGAGGTAATGGAGTTAGCAAGGCTCGTTAAATCAGAAGATGAGGTTTATGCAATGAGGCGTTCTATTTTTGCTTGTGAGCGCTCTATAGAGTTAATGCGAGATTATTTTAAGCCCGGTATTTCTGAGCAGGAGCTTTGGAGTCGTTTTCAGATGGAGGCAGTCAATAGAGGGGCAGAGTGGATTGAAACCCGACTTCTTGCCTCTGGTCCTAGAGCAAATCCATGGTACCAAGAGTGTTCATCGAGATCAATCCAGGCTGGAGAGTTGATGGGGTTTGATACTGATTTGATTGGTTCATATGGCTATTGTACTGACATGTCACGAACCTGGCTTTGTGGCGACGAGAAGCCAACTAATGAGCAAAAAGAAATTTATACTTTGGGCTATGAACAAATCCAAATAAATATGGAGTTATTAAAGCCAGGGATAACCTTTAAAGAGTTAACTCTTAATGCTAAGGAATACTCAAAGGATGAGTTTCGACATTATTCAGTCCTTTTTCATGGTGTAGGACTATGTGATGAATTTCCAGCAATACCATTCAGTTGGGAGTTGAATGAAAACAGTTTTGATGGGGTATTAAAAAATGGCATGGTGATGTGCGTCGAAACCTATGTTGGAAGATTTAGTGGGGGTCCTGGAGTTAAACTTGAAGAGCAAATTTTAATTACTAATAATGGGCATGAACTATTAACAAGCTATCCATTTGAATCAGACTTATTAATCTAAACTGGAGAAGATTAATTTCTAATATAAGGTCTATATGAAAATAAATAAAGAATTAATTTCTAATATTGGTGATCAGAGTATCTATCTTGTATCTATCACAAATGATAATAACTACAGTATTTCTTTTTCAAACTTTGGTGGCTATATTCATCAGGTTTTAATCCCTTATCAAAACAACCCTGAATTATTTGAAGACGTGATACTCGGTTATGAAGATCCATCAGGGTGTATGACAGATAGAAGTTTTTTTAATGTTATTACTGGAAGAGTTTGTAATCGCATGAAGGATGCTGAATTTACACTAAATAATGAGAGACATAAATTAAATAATAATAATGGAAACAACCACCTTCATGGTGGGAGTATTGGCTTCAATAAAAGGCTTTGGAATCTAGATTCAATTGATGAGACTTCAGATGAAGTAATTGTCTCAATGTCTTACCTCTCTAAACATCTAGAAGAAAATTATCCTGGTAATTTATCCTGCATAACCAAATACAAGTTCAATAATAATAATGAGTTTTCAATTTGTTATTCAGCGACAACAGATCAAGACACTATTGTCAATATTACTAATCATAATTATTGGAATTTTCATGGCCATAATGATCATTATGGAAAAATTCTCAATCATAGTGTTCAGATTTATGGGGAACAGGTTTGCGAGGTAGAGCCTGACTTAATACCGAATGGCAATCTCTTAAATGTTGCTAATACTAAGTACGATTTTGTCGAAAGTAATATAATTTCAAAAGATCTTTTGGAGCAAGGAGGTATAGATATTAACTACGCCATTAACCATCAAAAAGTAATGAAGCCAGTTGGGAGAGTGTGGAGTAACCTAACAAGAATGGGTGTGGAATATACAAGTGATCAACCAGGCCTTCAGTTTTATACGGGTGGTAATATGCATCCAGAGTATCAAGGAAAAAACAAAAGGTCTTATGGAAAAAATTATGGTCTTTGTATGGAAACGCAGTATTTTCCTGATGCAATAAATCAGGACAACTTTGAAAGTCCAATTCTAAAAGCTGGTGAGAAATATGCTTCAAATACTATAATAAAACTCTCAAATAATTATTAGTTATATGAGCATAATTCCACAAATAATGAGTGCAATCTTGACAACTGGCCATGGTGGATTTGAGGTGCTTGAATTTCGCACAGACGTCAAAGTTCCTATGCCTATGTCAGACCAAGTTTTGATTAAAGTCCTAGGTGCTGGCATTAATAATACAGATATCAATACTCGCACTGCTTGGTATTCCAAGGCAGTTACTGGTGAAACTAATTCCAATGAAGGCCTAGATGAAGATGGAGGTTGGTCAGGTAAGCCACTTGATTTTCCAATTATCCAGGGCGCTGATTGTTATGGTGAGATAGTTGCTGTTGGAGTTGGAGTCAACTCAGAGCGAATTGGTGAACGTGTTCTTGTTAGAACAATTCAGCAATATGCAGTGGGATATCGACCCTACGAGTGCTGGACAATGGGCTCTGAATGTGATGGTGCTTTTGCAGAGTATATGGTAGCTTTTAGTGAAGAGAGTTTTAAGATTGAAAGTGATTGGTCTGCTGCCGAACTTGCATCTATACCCTGTGCCTACTCAACAGCAGAAAACCTATTAGAACGCTCAAATGTTAAGAAAGGCGAAGTTGTTCTGATAACTGGTGCATCGGGCGGCGTTGGATCTGCTGCAATTCAGCTTGCAAAAAGACGGGGCGCCTCTGTAGTTGCAATAGCAAGTAAATCAAAGGCAGACGCAGTTAAAGTGATAGGTGCTGATGAGGTTATTAATCGAGAAGATCGATTAGTAAGCTCTTTAGAAAATGAAAGTATTGATGTTGTTATCGATCTAGTTGCTGGAAGTGATTGGGCGGATCTGCTTGATGCTTTAAAGAGAGGCGGAAGGTACGCTGCTGCAGGAGCAATTGCAGGTCCAATCGTTGAACTTGATATTAGAACCCTCTACCTAAAAGACTTAACATTAATGGGATGCACTGTCCAGGACTCCCAAGTATTTATAAATTTAATTGGCTACATAGAAAGAAATGAAATAAAGCCATTAGTATCCAGGACTTATCCCCTCAAGGATATTGTAAGTGCCCAAAAAGACTTCTTGGCTAAAAAATACGTTGGAAAATTAGTACTATTGCCTTGACGCTTAAAGCTACTTTTCTTTTCCTGACATAAGCTCTTTCCAGCCCAGGTAGGCATTAACACCTGCCCACATGATAGCTTTTGGCATCAATTTTTTTGGCGCTTCTTCATCAACAAAATTAGGCACAAGGCTACTAATTGCCCCACTAATTTTTTCAGCAGTAACGATGCCAATTGCTGTTCCTTTAGCTGTTCCAAGACCATTTTGACAGCATGCAGAATACACACCCTCTTCAACTTCACCCTGTGCAAAGACATTATTAAGGCTGAGGCAAAGTCTTCCTCCCCAGCAATATTCCATAGTGACACCATCAAGCGAAGAAAATCTAGCATTAAAGGATGATGAGTGACTTTTTGCTGCAGAGATCATAAATGAATCTGAAGCCTCCATATTTGGATTGTAAGACCAGCGATTTCGAATCAGAATGCGATCTCCACCAATACCTGAGATTCGTCTTACTGAAGACCCCATTGCATCTGCTGAGGTAAGCCCCCATTCTTTTGAGCCTCCTAATATATTAGATTCATTTGAGGTTAATTTTCTTGACATGGATGAGTAAGTAAAAATAGTCATCAGTCTGTTTTCAAAGTATCCAAAACGCTCAATCATTCCATTGACTGCCAATATAATTTTTGAACTTGATATTGATCCCATTTTGGTTTTGGCCTTCCATATTTTTTCACCACCATGCATACCTTCATCAATTAAGTCAATCACTGGAGAGTTTTCATAGATTGTTACATTGGAGTGTTTAGAAACTCCATCCGCCAGCGATTGAATATAAAGTGCTGGCTGAAGCATGGCTGTACCAGGAGTCCAAAGTCCGTTAATGTAATAGTCTATTCCAGTTAAATCTTTCATCTCTTGAGTATCAAGTACTTTATAACTTTCACTCGTTTTATCTAGATGTTTGGCATACTCGGTGTTGAAATTTACACCCTTTTTGGTTGCTGCTGCATTTGCTCTGCCAACAAGTTGTATGGCTTCAGAGTGCATTTCATACTCTTCTGAAGCGCTCTTAGCAAACTGAATTGCTGAGCGATTGATAAGGGTCTGTTCATGATCTTTTTCTAAACTTCCAAGGTAGTCATCGGAGGCTAGGTTATGAGGAAGATCAATCATAAAGCCCG
>JACNFO010000054.1 GCA_014384565.1 Candidatus Pseudothioglobus aerophilus | reverse complement strand
ATGGAGATGCTTTTGATGTAGGAGAAACATTCTCAGGTGTAAATTTTGAAAAAGGCCTTGAGGCAGTCGAAAAATTAAAAGACTTACTTCCTGATAATTATTCACTGGCAGATTTAGCATTAAAGTGGATCTTAATGCATGACGAGGTTAGTGTTGTTATTCCAGGAGCAAAAAATAAATCACAGGCCCTAATGAATTTAAAGGCGTCAGATTTAGGGGAAATTTCATCTTTATTGCCAGCAATTAACTCTATTTATGAGGAGTTAATTAAGTCTGAAGTTCATAGCCGTTGGTAATAACTGAATAGAGCTTTTCAAGATTTCTCACGGTTGGTGGTTAAAGCTAATCTTCATAATAGAGTGGTAAGATTGGAATTAATTAACTCCGAAGATACTGGCTAAATAATTGGACTCTCAGAGGTTGGGAAGGGCAGTGTTTCATGTTCATGCTCTTCCTGAAAATCATCAACTTTAGCTTCTACCTCTTGAATATCTTCAAACCGAGCAATATGGTAAAGCGCGTCTCCTTCATTAACTAAAGGTAAATTTGTTCGACCTATGACAATACCACTATAAGGGGTTTCTACAGCTACTTCAGACTCTCCAAAAGGGTCGGCAACTATGCCAAGCAGCGTGTCTTTGTTAACTCGAGCTCCTAAAGGAACCATTGCTCTTAAGATGCCACTATCAGGTGCCCGAATCCATGAGCTTGAGCGCGCTACAACAGACTCAAATTTTTTTGGGGATTTGCTCCGACTTGGAGGTAGCATTTCTAAGGCCCGCATAACATTGACAATGCCTTGAACACCAGCACGAATTGCCACTTCATTAAAACGTAATGCCTCACCCGCTTCATACATTAACATTGGGATACCAGATTCCACCGCAGCCTCTCTTAAAGAGCCATCTCTTAGGGTGGATGAAAGAACAACAGGTACATCGAATGCCATCGCAAGTTTTTTTGTCTCTTCATCGTCCATGTTGGCACGAATTTGCGGTAAGTTGGTGCGGTGGATTGCGCCAGTATGAAGATCAATTCCATGGGTGCATTTGTTAACAATTTCTTTCATGAATAGGTTGGCAAGCCTTAGTGCTAGAGGACCTTTTTCAGAGCCTGGAAATGAACGGTTTAAATCTCGACGATCCGGCAAGTAACGTGAATGGTTGATAATACCGTGAACGTTCACCATCGGTACAGCGATAATAGTTCCGTGTAAACGTTTAAGCGCAGGTAGTTTTAGTAAGCGCCGAATAATTTCGATGCCATTGATTTCATCCCCATGAATGGCAGCACTTAAAAATAGTCGAGGACCTGATTTTTTCCCGCTCACGACTTGAACGGGAATGCTCATGGGTGCATGAGTGTATAAACGCGCCGCTGGTAAATCGATAGAAGTTCGAGTGCCCGCTAAAATTTCAATACCATTAATTACAAGGGGTTCATCAGCCATATGTATTAACCTTTGCCTTTGGTTCGAGTTTTGTGTGGTTTAGCTGTTTTTTCAATAAACTCAATGATCAGATTAGCAATGTCCTTACCTGTTGCTTCTTCAATTCCTCTGAGACCGGGAGAAGAATTCACTTCCATCACCAAAGGGCCACGCTCTGAGCGGAGTAAATCGACACCAGCAACATTAAGCCCCATCACATTAGCAGCTTTAACTGCTGTAGCACGCTCCAATGGACTAATTTTAGTAAGTATGGCACTACCACCGCGATGTAGATTAGACCTGAATTCCCCTGGTTGCGCTTGGCGTTTCATTGCTGCAACCACTTTACCACCAACCACCAAACAGCGAATATCTGCACCACTGGACTCCTTAATGTATTCCTGTACAAGGATATTGGCTTTGAGTCCCATAAAAGCTTCAATAACACTTTCAGCTGCTTTTTTTGTTTCGGCTAGAACAACTCCAACGCCTTGCGTACCTTCGAGTAATTTAACAACTAATGGCGCTCCACCAGCCATTTTAATTAGATCCTGAACGTCATCAGGACTATTGGCAAACCCTGTGCTTGGCAAGCCGACATTTTTACGTGCCAGTAGTTGTAATGAGCGAAGTTTATCGCGTGATCGGCTGATTGCAACAGACTCATTTAAAGGGAAGGACCCCATGACTTCAAACTGACGAAGAACAGCTGTACCATAAAAAGTTACCGAAGCCCCAATTCGGGGAATAACGGCATCGAAATAAGGAAGTACTTCACCCTTAAAGCGTGCTTCTGGTTTATTTGATGTGATATCTATATAAGTTCGCAATACATCAAGTACCAATGTCTCATGACCTCTCTGTTCGCACGCTTCAATCAAGCGTCGAGTGGAATATAGATTTTTATTGCGAGATAAGATTGCAATTTTCATACAGAAGCCCTCTTTTTAGTTTATTTCATAAAAAATTTAAAGTATAGCCTCAGTTAATTAGAAGGTTGTAATAGTTTTTTTAAAATCATTTACCTAATTATGATTAAGGTTTAGACATGAGCGTTCAGTCTATGCTTTTTAAGGTGTAAACTTAAAAAAATAGTCTGGTGGTTTGAGCGATCTAAATGCAAAGATATTTTTTATTTTAGGATTTAGATTAAAATAATTTTTTAAAAAAAAGGATGGGCAAAGTGAATAAAATTTGGACTGCACTTTTAAAGCCAAAAGCATGGGTTTCAGGACTTTTGTTATTGCTTTTGTTTGTATCTTTTTTATATATAGGCTTTATGGATTATTTAAATCCTATACGTGAATTTTTAAATTCAGAGCACCTTTCCTTTAAAGTTGGGGAGACTCATTTTTCAGTTTATATACTAGCTAAAGCTTTAATATTTATTGTTATTTTGTTTTGGGTTGTTGGCATAGTCTCTAGTTTTGTAGAAAATCGTATCAAGCAAATAAAAGGTGTGAAATTAAGTAATAAAGCTCTCATTACGAAAGCCTTTCAAAGTGTTATTTATTTTATTACATTTTTACTAGCACTTAATTTTTTAGGAATAGACCTTACAGCATTTGCCGTTTTAGGCGGTGCAATTGGTATTGGTATTGGAATTGGCTTACAAAAAATTTCATCAAACTTTATTAGTGGCATTATTTTATTGTTTGAAAAATCTATTGAAAACGATGATTTGATCGAGCTTAATGACGGTACATTTGGAACAATAAGACATACAAGCGCACGCTATACATTGATTGAAACTTTTGACGGTAAAGAAATTATGATTCCAAATGAAGATTTCGTAACCAATCGAGTTATTAACTGGACGTATAGTAACAGTAAAGGGCGTGTTGATTTGAAACTTGGCGTTTCCTATAAATCTGACATTAAAAAAGCACGAGAACTTATTCTAGAGGCTGCTAAAGAGCATCCCAGATGCAGTGCAGACCCTGAGCCGACATGCTATTTAACCGATTTTGCCGATAGCTCAGTGAATTTTTTACTCTTTTTTTGGGTGGACGATATTATTAAAGGGCGCTATGAACCTAAAAGCGATGTCATGTTTTCTATTTGGGATAAATTTAAAGCAAATGATATAGAAATACCGTTCCCTCAACAAGATATTCATATTAAAAATCCGGAAGCGCTTAAATAATGACTAACCCGATATTATTGGCGTACTTATTTGATACTAAAGGGGGTGGAGGTGCTCTTTTAGAGGCTGATATAAGCCATTTTTTTCAAGGCAATGATTTTTCCTGGCTGCATTTAGATGTAAAAAATGCTGATGAGGTGAAAGAGCTCTTTCGTAATGAAGATGCAAATTTAGATTCCCTTGTTATTGACGCACTAGTTGCGGGAGAAACAAGGCCTCGTATGGAGAAAGTAAACGATAGTGCTTTAGTTATTTTAAGAGGAGTTAATTTAAATGTAAATGCCGATCCTGAAGATATGGTTTCTATTCGTCTATGGATCAGTGGTAATAAAATTATAAGTGCATGCCGTCGCCGATTAAGAGCCGTGAGCGATATTGAGGTTAAAATAGAAGAGGGCAAAGGCCCTAAAAATGTAGGCGACTTTGTATATATGTTGACCCATGCTCTATTTTCTCGTATTGAGCCAGTACTATTAAAACTTGATGATGAGACAGATGCTATAGAAGAAAAGATTTTAGAGAATGCAGATAGAAACTTAAGGGAGGATATTATTACAGTGCGTAAACAGGCTATTATGTTTAGGCGCTATATGGCACCACAGCGCGATGCTATCTCACAATTGCGTATGGCAGGCTTCACATGGCTTAGTGAGACACATGCACGCCACTTGCAAGAATCTTATAATCAAATGACTAGATATGTGGAGGATTTAGATGCCATACGTGAGCGCTCTCAAATTGTTAAAGATGAATTAGCAAATATTTTGGCAGATAAATTGAATAAAAACATGTACGTTCTATCTGTGATAGCGGCTATATTTCTACCGCTTGGATTTTTAACAGGATTGCTTGGTATTAACTTAGGCGGTATGCCTGGAGCAGAAAATCCAGATGCTTTTTGGGTTTTTAGTGGCTTGCTTGTAGCTGTTGTTAGTTTACAAATATGGATATTTAAAAAATTAGACTGGTTTTAATTTTTTAACAATAGTACTAATTACTATCTCAGCTGTACGTTAACTAAAGTTACGTTATTTTTTAATTTCACAAGGCCACTTTGCCAAGTGTACAGGCTAATGAAGGGTCGATAATTATACGATTAGCCATCGCTTCGCGACCCAATAGCATTCTGAATCCCATTGAATCTCGATTTGCCAATGTCAGCTCTATATCCCATGTATTTTTACCAATTTTTATTGGTGTACTTATTACAAATCGTGTTTCCGATATGCCGCTAGAGCTTTTAACAGCTCTTTTGTCAATTACAGGCTTTTCACATTTAATTACTATTCGGCGATTTTTTTGGATGGGGTGTATTTCAAAGCTAACCCATGATTTTTTGTCTCTTTTGAATGACTGAACATTAAAAGCATGTATCGATGATGTTTTAGCACCTGAGTCTATTCTAGCCTTAATTGCATGAATTCCAAGCTCAGGAAAGGAGCACCATTCTTCTCTTCCTATAATCAATTTTGCGTTTAATTCGGTCATCCTATTGCCCTTTAAAAATCCACTTGCGGAAATTAATATTTTATTGTATTTTTCTTTCATTATCAGACCCTTCTTTTATTTTTATCTGTTGATACTGCTTATATTGATCAGCTTATAGCGGACATAAGATACAAAGCCTTTTGCCAGAAACCTGTATTCGATTGTATCAAGTGTGTGGGTAATAATATGATATAATAATCATATGTTACTAAAATCATATGATTAAAATATCATGAATAAAACATTTAAAGCAAAAAATATCTCTTGTGGGGGCTGTGCGAGTTTAATAATCAACTCACTCAAGGATGACTTTGGCATAATCGACGTCAATCTTGACACTGAGCCCAAGGAGGTCAGCCTAGAGATTATTCATGACAAACAGGAAGTCAATTTTAAGGCCGCGATGTTAGATTTAGGGTTCGAGGTTATTAATGACTAACGTTAATACTGCGCCTACCTTAATTCGATCATGCTGCGATGGAAAAAGCTACCTTAAAGAGATAGGGGAGTGCCTACCCAGTGTAGAAGATTTAGCAGAAGTAACCTTTATCTTTAAGGCGTTAAGTGATCCAACCAGGGCAAAAATTATATTTGCATTATTAAACTATGAAATCTGTGTCGGAGAAATGGCCAGCCTACTGCAGCTGCCACAATCACATGTTTCGCATCAGTTAATTGTTTTAAAGAAATACGGGATTGTGACATTTACCAAGCATAAAAAAATGTCTTTTTATCGCATAAAAAACAACCACGTAAGGACCCTAGTTGTAGAGACATTACAACAAGTAAAAAGTTAATAATGGCCACAGAAGTCATCAGTTTAAACATTTCTGGTATGACCTGTGTCAACTGCTCTAACGGCATCGAGCGTGCGGTGCAAAAAATGCCGGGGGTAGAGTCATCGAAGGTTAGCTTTACCATAAGTAAGGCTGAGTTTGCTATTGATAACGAGCTTCTGGATAAACAAGCTTTAATCCATAAAATTCAAAAACTAGGTTACGGCGCTGAAGAGGACTTGGCTGTATTAGAGCAGATTAAACTAAAGGACTACAAGCGCTTAAAGAGTGATTTTCTAATCAGCGCAGCTCTGACTTTGATGTTGTTTTACTTTGCTTTTTTCCCAGTTGAGTCATTAAAATTTAATCAATATACGATGTTTGTTTTGGCCTCTGTTGTTCAGTTTTACGCTGGCGGGAGGTTCTATGCTCTGAGCTATAAGGCAATCAGTAATTACAACTACGACATGAATGTGCTGGTAGCACTTGGCACGAGCGCTGCTTATTTTTACTCAGTTGCAGTTATTCTATTTGCCGACAGCTTCCCACCGCATCTACGCTTTCTTTATTTTGATGGTGCAGCAGTTATTATTACTTTTATTTTGCTGGGGCGGCTACTTGAAGAGCGGTCAAAGAGTAAAGCGACAGATTTTTTAAAGAAACTGATGAATTTAGCGCCTTTAAATGCAACACTAATTAACCCAGATGGAAGCTACAGCATTGTTCTTGCAAGTGAATTGCAAATAGGCAATAGAGTGCTCATCAAGCAAGGTGAAAAAATATCAACCGATGCATTAATCATCAAAGGCAGTGCCGATGTTGATGCCTCTATGCTAACGGGCGAATCCATGCCAGTATATAAAACGATTGGCGATGCGGTCGTTGCTGGAACCTTAAACATCACTGGCGTTATTGAGGTTGAAGTATTAAAGCGCTCAAACGATACAACTTTATCGAAAATTGTTCAGTTATTAAGCACCGCCCAAAGTAAAAAAATGCCTATTAGCCGTTTTGCAGATAAAGTTGCTAATATTTTTGTGCCAATTGTTGTTGGTATTTCAATTATTACTTTTTTGGTTTGGCACTTTCTTGTTGGCGATACTCTTGGCGCCATTATTGCCTCTATTTCTGTTTTGATTATTTCCTGCCCTTGTGCGCTTGGTTTGGCTACCCCTATTGCGATTGTTAGCTCTGTTGGGAAAGGCGCAAAAGAGGGGATACTGATTAAGAATCCAGAAATATTAGAAATCATTAAAGATATAAAGTACGCTGTTTTTGATAAAACAGGCACTCTGACAGCAGGCGTTATTAGTGTTAAAGATTCGCTCTATGAGGAGCAGCATTTAAATTTATTGGGCTCCATTGAGAAAATGAGCGAACACCCGATCTCCAAAGCCGTCGTGACCTATGCGATTAGTAAAAATTTACACCTAGACGCTGAGTTTGATGAATTAGAGCTCATACCCGGAAGAGGCATAAGGGCTCAGTGGCAAGGGAAAACTGTACGCATCGGCTCGCTGGCATTTTTAGAAGAATTTAAAATTCAAGTAGATAAGCAATACTCCGATTTTTACACTCAAACACTAGCTCAAGGAAGCGGCGTAATATTGGCCTCTATTGGCCAGTTATGCGTCGGAGTTTTTGCGCTAGAAGACGCCATTAAAGAAGGCGCAATAGAATTAATTGCAGACCTAAAAAGCAAAAACATTACCCCTATTTTATTAACGGGCGATAACCAAGTTACTGCAAATAATGTTGCAAAGCAGTTGAATATAGGCCAAGTCTTTGCACAAGTTTTGCCGGGTGAAAAATACAAAATTATCACTGAATTACAGAGCGAGGCTAAAGTAATGTTTGTAGGTGATGGGGTTAATGACTCACCTTCAATTAAACAAGCAGACATTGGCATAACTCTTAATTCTGGCTCGGACATTACAAAAGATGCGGGTGATATAATTTTAATTAACAACGATTTAAAGTCCGTATCAAAAAGCATAAACTTATCAGTTGAATCCATGAAGATAATTAAGCAGAATTTGTTTTGGGCATTTATTTACAATGCCGCTGGAATTCCCTTGGCTGCCGGCGTTTTGTACCCAATTATTGGATTAATGTTAACCCCTGCTTACGCAGGAATTGCAATGAGCTTCTCTTCTGTCACCGTGGTGTTGAATTCTTTGCGATTGAAGTATAAGTTGATTTAGTTAATCGTCAAAAGTTCTCTATTTTGAGTTTTTCTGCTATTAAACCTTATGCATTTTCATTTTGATTTCCAAGACGCTTGTAAAATAACGATTACTCCAGTTTAATAAGAACTTCCTGCCTCTCATATCCGTGAGGACTTGGCCTTTAACTCTGCTTGATATACAATCATAGTATGAAACAAAAAAGCATAGACCAATTAATCTTTATACCCGCGGCTATAAGTGGAATCGAGAGACAGGAATTAGAGGTTATCAAATGAAAAAAATAGTAATTGTCTTCGTAATAATTGTTAGGGGAGTAGCCTCATCATTCATATAGCCCTTCATTTCATCGTACCTGCTATTGTAATTGGCTTGTTCTTTCGCAGCAACTGGAAGCATGCCTATCTTGTGATGATGGCGACCATGCTTGTTGATATAGATCATCTTTTGGCAGTGCCGATTTATGATGCAATGCGATGTGGTATTGGCTTTCACCCTCTGCACGGCTTTATTCCTATTGCTATATATATGGCTTTTTGTTTTATACCAAAGCTACGAATTATTGGCATCGGCTTGGTCATTCACATGGCTTTGGACTCCCTTGACTGCCAACTAACAAATGGGGTGTGGTTTATATCGTAATGACTCCCACCTTTGGTTATTATGCTGGGCATTCCCCCTTTTTTTATGGGCACTGTAATGGTAAAGACATTTAAAAAAAATACCTGTGAAGCGATAAAACTACTACCTCACCGGTATTAATTATTAAAGGTTTATTTATTGGATTATTAGGTTCATTTTGAAATATAATATTAGTATAATAATTTTGGAGGAGGGTGCAAAATTTTAGTGAAAAACTCCTAAGTTTCCTCAGGGTTTCTAAATCCCCGCGCCCTCCCTCACAGATGAAACGTAGTTTGGACTTTAGTACAAGTTGATATTCAATCATAGTATGAAGAAATTACTCCAACTTTTAATTTCAATACTGAATTTATCCAACTCGTATGGATTAGGGTTATTATTGATCGTTTTTATTGTTATTACTCTTTATGTAATATAGGTGTCATTAAGCGTTTACTGCTAATCAAGATTATTCGCTCTATTGCTAAAAGTTTTAAAGTGAAATACAATCCCTAAAAGTTAGCCTTTCTTAGG
>JACNFO010000049.1 GCA_014384565.1 Candidatus Pseudothioglobus aerophilus | reverse complement strand
TGGGAATGCCTGCTTCGGAAAAACCTGGAGATATGAGGGTTATAGATATGTATCGTCGTGAAGGAGATAAACTCTCTGAAAATTGGATTTTTATTGATCTCTTGCATTTTTGGAATCAACAGGGTGTTGATATTTTAGATCGAATCAAAAAGACTCCAAGAACTTAAAAACTTATCAGTGAGCTGAACACAGCTCACTATTTTTACTTAATTTTTTTAACTTGAGTTTGATACTTTTTTAAATTAACATCGGTTCTATTGAAGTAAATTTAAATCTCAAAATATGAGAAGAGGTCGAAGTAAAAACGTTAGAGAGGTTACTAACTTTCAGCAGGCTCCCTATGGCCAAAAAAAGAACCCCTTTCAGCCGATGTCTATTTTTTCTGAGGATGAGATAGAAGCAATCCATCAGGCATCATTAAAGGTATTGTGTGATACTGGAATGGATATCCAGTCACCGCGTGCTGTCGAAATTCTTAAGAGAGAAGGCGCAATGATTGGTAGTGATGGGCGCCGGGTTAGGTTTGATCCTGACTTTGTGATGGAAAAAATTTCTACCACCCCTAGCGAATTTACTCTTCATGGAAGACACAAGGGCAGACACGTTCATGTTGGTGGCCAATCAGTCATCAATACTCTAGTATCGAGTGCTCCCAATGTCTCCGATCTGGATAGAGGCCGGATCTTAGGTAACTTTGAAGATTATTCAAACTTAATTAAGCTCGGAGAGATATTGAATACGGTTCATGCATTAGGAGGATACCCCGTTGAGCCTTGTGATCTAGATGTGAGTGAGCGACATTTGCATGCAGTTTCTGCAGCAGCTCGTTTATCTACAAAGCCATTATTTGGATACGCTATCGGCAGCGAGAGAATGTTAGATGCCATCGAAATTGTTAGAATTGGAAGAGGTATTGACAGAGAAACGCTTTTAAAAGAGCCATCAATTACGACGGTCGTCAATGCGAATTCTCCATTAGTTTACGACAAGGCACTCTTGGAGGGAGCCATTGAAATGGCCGAACATAATCAGCCAGTTATCTATACGCCCTTCACTTTAGCAGGGGCTATGGCCCCAATTACTGTTGCAGGAGCACTCGTTCAGCAAAATGCAGAGTCACTTGCTGGCCTTGCTTTTCATCAATGCGTTAATCCGGGGGCTCCAGCGATCTATGGTAGCTTCACATCAAACGTGGATATGAAGTCTGGTTCCCCTGCATTTGGTACACCTGAATATACTCAGGCGACAATCGCAAGTGGTCAGCTTGCTAGAAAATATAAAATCCCTCTTCGCGCTTCAAATGCAAACGCCTCCAATGCGCCCGATGAGCAATCCGTTTATGAATCTCAGATGTCTTTGTGGGCATGCCTACTTGGGCAAGTGAACTTTATTTTGCATGGGCACGGATGGATAGAGGGTGGGCTCTGTGCGTCATATGAGAAGGTCATCTTAGATGCAGAGATGAATCAAATGATGGAGGCATTTCTTATGCCATCGCCAGTTAATAGCGACACTCTTGGCGTTGAGGCTATTGCAGAAGTTGGCCCTGCCTCTCATTTTTTTGCAGCCCAGCAAACCCTAGATCGCTATGAAACCGAGCACTATAATCCAATGCTATCAGACTGGCGTAACTTTGAATCATGGAGGGATGCGGGATCCGAAACGGCTTCCCAAAGGGCTAATAAAATATGGAAGCAACTTCTAGAAGATTATAAAGAGCCTAAGCTTGCTCCTGAGGTCGAGGAGGAGCTTTCTGGATTTGTTGAAAAAAGAGTTTCTGAAGGAGGGGCAGCGCCACTGTAAGTGCTAAATTTTTTCAATATTTTTGACTAAATTTTTTAACTTGAGTTTCATTCTTTTTTGAATTAACATTTAAAGTTTATTAATGGATTTACTATGAAAGATCAGGCAAGAGTGGTTGTAATTGGAGGCGGCGTTGTTGGTTGCTCAATCCTTTTTCACCTTGCAAAGATGGGATGGAAGGATGTTATCTTACTTGAGAGAAATGAGTTAACTTCGGGTTCAAGCTGGCATGCAGCAGGACAAATTCATACGATTAGTTCTGATCCAAATATTTCCAGACTTCAAGATTACACAATTAACCTTTATAAAGAGATTGAGGAGACCTCAGGGCACTCTGTAGGAATGCATAGCACTGGAGGATATTATTTGGCCTCTAACCAGAGCTGGCATGACTATCTTAAAAGGGAAAGATCCAAGGCAAGGTCAATGGGTCTTGAGCAAGAGTTTGTTTCTTTAGATGAGGTTGTTGAAAAGCATCCTCTTATTAATCCTGAAAATTATGTTGCAGCCTTATGGGACCCACTTGATGGTGATATAGATCCGTCAGGTGTGACCTATGCTTATGCAAAATCAGCACGAGTTCATGGAGCTGAGTTTTATACGCATACACCTGTTATTGAAACGAATCAAAGACCCGATGGCTCTTGGGATGTGGTGACTGAGAAAGGAAATATTCATGCTGAACATATTGTCAATGCTGGAGGGCTATGGGCTCGAGAATTGGGACGCATGTCTGGTATCCATTTACCAGTTGTACCCATGGAGCACCATTACTTAATTACCGAAGAGATCGATAAGATTACTGCACTTCCAGAGGGGCAGAGATTGCCTGCATGTATTGATTATGAAGCGAATATCTATTTCAGACAAGAGCGCTCAGGCCTTCTACTAGGAACCTATGAGCCTCAGTCAACGCCCTGGTCTTTAGATGGGACTCCGCAAACGTTTGGACATGATTTGCTGGAGCCAGATTTAGACCGAATCGCCGATCGATTGGCTTTGGCTTTTGAGCGTATCCCATCACTTCAGAATGCTGGCATCAAGGACACAATAAATGGACCATTCGTTTTTTCTCCAGATGGCAATCCCATGATTGGTCCAGTCCCTGGAATGAAGAATTACTGGACAGCAGTTGGCGTCATGGCTGGATTTTGTCAGGCTGGTGGGGTAGGAAAGACCCTAGCAGAATGGATGATTGAAGGAGAGCCATCGATTGATGTTTGGGCGATGGATATTGCACGTTTTGGAGATTTTGCGACTCCTGAATGGGGGGTTATTAAGTCATCTGAAAATTATGAACGACGTTTTGTGATGACCTTTCCTAACGAAACGCTGCCTAAAGGAAGGCGTCAGAAAACAACATCAATTTATGACCGTCTAACCCAGAAAGGTGCGGTATGGCAAGATTCTTTTGGTCTTGAAAACGTACTCTGGTTTGCCAACTCCCCTGAGGATGCTTACGAAGAGCCAACATTTCACAGGTCAAGATCTCATGAGTACGTAGCTAAGGAAGTCGAAGCTGTGAGGGCGTCTGTTGGTGCAAGTGAAGTCGCTAATTTTGCTAATCACAAGTTCACTGGCAAGGGCGCTAAAGCATTTTTAAATAAGGTGCTTGCAGGCCGGATTCCAAGGCCTGGAAGAGTGAATCTGACACCTATGCTTTTGGAGAGCGGCAAGCTCAATGGAGACCTGACTGTGGCCTGCATTGACGATGAAACTTACTACTTATTTGGCTCCAGTGTTGCACAAAATATGCACCTTCGCTGGTTTGAGATGCATCTTGAGGGCGTTCAAGACGTTGTCTATCAGAACATGACAGATGATTTTCATGGCATTGCAATATCGGGCCCAAACTCTCGAGAATTATTATCAAGGCTTACCAGGGAAGATGTCAGTTCAGATGGGTTTAAATTTAGAGATATCAGGGATACATTTGTTGGGGGCGTGCCAGCGCTCTGTGTAAGGATTTCATTTACTGGAGAGCTTGGCTATGAGGTTTATGTGGCCCCTCAGTATCAACTGAAACTCTTTGAGGCTATTGAAGAGGTTGGAGAAGATTTAGATCTTAAGTGGTTTGGAGGCAGAGCTTTGATGTCTATGAGGCTGGAGAAGAGTTGGGGTGCGTGGACCATGGACTTCAGGCCAGACTTTACAATAATGGAGTCGGGCCTTGATTATTTTGTGGACTGGGATAAAGACTTTATCGGGAAAAAAGCAGCCCTCATTGAGAAAATGAAGGGCCCAACCAAGAAGCTTTCAGTGATTCAAATTGAAACTGAAACGGATGTAAGTGGTGATGAGGCGGTGATGCATAACGGAGAATGTGTATCCTATATTACTTCAGGTGGTTATGGACACTCTGTTCAAAGGTCACTTGCGATGACTTACTTACCTGTGGAGTTGATTGATTCCAAAACAACACTTGAAGTAGAAATACTCGGTGAGTTTCATAAGGCATCTATTGTAATGGAGCCACTTTATGATCCATCTGGATCAAAAATGCGTTAATTGAAGGAAGAAAGATATGAGTTTTACTACAACTAAAAGACATCATGCAAAAATAGGTTCTCACCTAAAAGGTAAAGAGGATATCTATAGTCTAAATAAACATGCATTAGGCCCCGGAGAGCTTGCTGAGTCTGAATGGCTAGAGGCTGGTTTGGCAAACCCAGATATGACAAAAATTAGGGAATATCGACTCAAAAGAGTTCGAGAAAAACTCGTTGAATTTGACTGTGCTGGCATTCTTCTCTACGATCCATTAAATATTCGTTACGCAACAGACAGTACAAATATGTCTTTGTGGACCTCCCATAACGCTGCTCGTTACGCACTTGTAATGACGGATGGTCCTGTCATTATTTTTGAGTTTGATGCCCATGATTTTCTCTCAAATCACAATCCTTTAATTACTGAAGTCAGACATGCAGTCACCTATTTATACTTTACGGCTGGAGACAAGAGTAAAGAGAGGGCCAAGATATGGGCGTCTGAAATTGTTGATATAGTTAGAGAATACGGTAAAGGAAACAAAAAACTAGCGCTTGATCATTGTGCGCCAGAGGGAATTCATGAACTTCAGTCACGTGGACTTGAACTTGCTAATGGTGAAGAGGTTATGGAGCTCGCGAGACTCATCAAGTCTGATGATGAGATTAAGGCGATGAGGCGATCTATCTTTTCATGTGAAAAATCAATGGAGCTGATGCGCGATCACTTTAAGCCTGGGATCTCTGAGCAAGAGCTCTGGAGTCGCTTCCAAATGGAAGCCGTTTCCAGGGGAGCAGAGTGGATTGAAACGAGACTACTTGCCTCAGGTCCCAGAGCAAATCCATGGTATCAGGAGTGCTCATCACGACCCATACTAAGCGGTGAGTTAATGGGTTTTGATACGGACCTGGTTGGCTCTTATGGATACTGTACTGATATGTCTAGGACATGGCTATGCGGTGATGAGAAGCCGACTGATGAACAAAAAGAAATCTACACCATGGGCTATGAACAAATACAAAATAATATGAAGTTGTTAAAACCAGGCATAACCTTTAAAGAGTTAACACTTAATGCTAAGGAGTACTCGAAGCAGGAGTTTCGACATTACTCGGTCCTTTTCCACGGCGTAGGTTTATGTGATGAGTTCCCTGCTATACCTTTTAGCTGGGAGCTAAATGAGAATAGTTTTGACGGGGTTATTCAACCGGGGATGGTGCTGTGCGTAGAAACCTATGTCGGTAGATTTAGTGGAGGGCCTGGCGTTAAACTCGAAGAACAAGTATTAGTGACTGAAGGTGGCCATGAATTGTTAACAAGTTATCCATTTGAAACGGATTTGTTAATCTAGACTATAAAAAGATTAATTTCTACATAGAGTCCTTATGAAAATAACTAAAGAATTAATTTCTAGTGCTGACGATCAGAATATTTATCTTGTTAGTATTACAAATGATAATAATTTCAGTGTTACATTTTCAAATTTTGGAGGCTATATCCATCAAGTTTTAATCCCTTATGAAAATAATCTTGAAATAACTGAGGATGTGATACTCGGCTATGAAAATCCTTTAGGTTGTATAACGGATAGAAGCTTTTTCAATGTAATTACTGGAAGAGTCTGCAATCGAATGAAGGATGCTGAATTTATACTCAATAATGAAAAATATAAGTTAAATAATAACAACGGAAATAACCACTTGCATGGGGGGAGCACTGGCTTTAATAAAAGGCTTTGGACTATCAATTCAATCGAGGAGAATAAAGATGAAGTAACTGTCTTAATGTCCTATTTATCTAAGCATTTAGAAGAAAAGTATCCCGGTAATTTGTCCTGTACTACTGAATACAAATTTAACAACAATAATGAATTTTCAATTTGTTATTCAGCTACGACAGATCGAGATACGATTGTCAACATCACTAATCATAACTATTGGAATTTTCATGGTCACAATGATCATTATGGAAAAATTCTCAATCACAGTGTTCAGATTTATGGAAAAGATGTTTGTGAGGTTGAGTCTGATTTAATACCGAGCGGCAATCTCATAAATGTTGCTAATACTAAATATGATTTCATAGAAAGCAACCCTATTTCGAAAGAGCTCATAGATCAAGGCGGTATTGATATTAACTATGCTGTAAATAACGAAAAAGAAATGAAGCCGGTCGGAAGAGTATGGAGTCACCTAACAGGGATGGGAGTTCAGTACTCTAGTGACCAGCCTGGACTTCAGTTTTATACGGGTGGCAACATGCATCCTGAGTACCAAGGGAAGAATCATAGAACTTATGGAAAAAATTATGGTCTTTGTATGGAAACTCAATTTTTTCCTGATGCAATCAATCAGGATAATTTTGAGAGCCCAATTTTAAAAGTGGGCGAAACCTACACTTCAAATACTATAATTAAACTTTCAAATAATTATTAGAAGCATGAGCATAATCCCAAAAACAATGAGCGCAGTTTTGACAACTGGCCATGGTGGTTATGAGGTGCTTGAGTACCGAAATGACATTGAAGTCCCCATCCCTAATTCAGATCAAGTTTTGATTAAGGTTTTAGGGGCAGGCATTAACAATACGGATATAAATACTCGAACAGCTTGGTATTCAAAGTCAGTCAAAGGTGAAACTAATGCTAATCATTCTCAAGGAGAAGATGGCGATGGAAGCTGGTCAGGTGAGCCTTTAGAATTTCCAATCATACAGGGCGCAGACTGCTATGGAGAAATCGTTGCTGTTGGAGATAATGTAGATGCTGGTAGAATTGGTGAGCGAGTATTAGTTAGAACAATGCAGCAGTATGCAGTAGATTACAGGCCCTATGAGTGCTGGACAATGGGCTCAGAGTGTGATGGGGCTTTTGCTCAGTATATGGTCGCTTTTAGTGATGAAAGTTTCAAGATTGAAAGTAATTGGTCGAACGCAGAACTGGCATCCATTCCCTGTGCATACTCGACAGCAGAAAACCTACTGGAACGTTCAGGTGTTAAACAGGGTGAAATTGTTCTTATAACTGGAGCTTCTGGAGGTGTTGGATCAGCTGCTATTCAGCTAGCTAAGAGACGAGGTGCTAGCGTTGTTGCAATTTCAAGTAAATCAAAGTCAGATTTAGTTAAAGAGATTGGTGCAAATACAGTTGTTAATAGAGAGGATAAATTAACAGACTCTATAGAAAATGAGAGTATTGATGTGGTTATTGATCTGGTTGCAGGGGAGCGCTGGGGAGACTTGCTGGATGCATTAAAAAAAGGTGGGAGGTATGCAGCAGCTGGAGCTATCGCAGGACCACTTGTTGAACTTGATGTTAGAACACTTTACCTAAAAGACTTGGTTTTAATAGGATGTACTTTTCAAGATCGAAAAGTTTTTGAAAATTTAATTGGATATATTGAAAGAAACGAAATAACTCCTCTCGTTTCGAAGACCTATCCTTTAAAAGATATTATTACTGCTCAAAAAGACTTTGTATCAAAGAAGTATGTGGGTAAGTTGGTTCTTTTGCCCAAATAAAGTTTAACCAAATTTATTTTTTCTAATTCCTTGAATAGTTAGGAATTCTTAGTATGCAAATATATCGTATTTCTTGACAGGCCAAGCTGACGAGCCGTTAAAGCAACATTGTAATTACAGTTTTGAAAGGTTGTTCTGATTTCAAGACAGAGACTCTCTTTTATTGGGTGACCAGAGCATTGTTGGCAAAATTGCGTGCCTGTTTTTTTAGGACCCAACACTCTAAAGATTTGATCTTCATTAATGATACCCTCAGGTGCATGAACTGCTAAAAGACGCAACTGCTGTATTTATAATAATGAAGAGCTAGTAGAATAAGTTATTTTTCTTTCCCTGCCATAAGTTCTTTCCATCGCATATAGCTATTTACACCAAGCCACATAATTGGTTTTGGCATCAGTTTTTTAGGTACTTCCTCGTCAACAAAGTCTGGCACTAGGCTATTGATAGTTCCAGTAATTTTTTCAGCCGTAATGATGCCAATCGCAGTTCCTTTGGCAGTTCCAAGGCCATTTTGACAGCACGCAGAGTAGACGCCTTCATCAACCTCTCCCTGAGCAAAGACGTTGTTAAGACTCAGACAAAGACGGCCTCCCCATGAGTAATCCATAGATACTTTATCAAGCATTGGAAAGCGAGCTTTAAATGATTCATTATGACTATTTGCAGCAGAATTCATAAATGAATCTGAGGCTTCCATGCTTGGATTATAAGACCATCTGTTTCGAACCAGAATCCTATTACCCCCCATT
This sequence comes from Candidatus Pseudothioglobus aerophilus, assembly GCA_014384565.1. Classification (GTDB taxonomy): domain Bacteria; phylum Pseudomonadota; class Gammaproteobacteria; order PS1; family Pseudothioglobaceae; genus Pseudothioglobus; species Pseudothioglobus aerophilus. The sequence goes on along the minus strand of JACNFO010000049.1, from coordinate 688 downwards.
CCAGAAATGCGCCTTACTGAAGAGCCCATAGCGTCAGCTGAAGTTAATCCCCAATCTTGAGTGCCGCCCAGCATATTAGACTCTTCAGAAGTTAACTCTCTTGATAGGGATGAGTAGGTAAAAATAGTCATTAGCCTATTCTGAAAGTATCCAAATTTTTCAACCAATCCGTTGACTGCTAATATAACTTTTGGACTTGATATTGATCCAAGACTAGTTTTAGCCTTCCATATTTTTTCACCACCATGCATACCTTCATCAATTAAGTCAATCACTGGAGAGTTTTCATAAATCGTTGTATTGGGACTCTTAGAGACGCCATCTGCTAGTGACTGGATGTAAAGGGCAGGTTGTAGCATCGCTGTACCTGGAGTCCATAGGCCATTTAGGTAGTAATCTATTCCGGTCAGGTCTTTCATTTCTTTAGCATCAAGCATCTTATAGCTTTCACTAGTCTTGTCTAGGTGCTTTGCATACTCTGTATTGAATTTCATTCCTTTTGGAGTTGCTGCTGCATTCGTTTTGCCAACAAGTTGTATCGCTTCAGCTGGCATTTCATATTCTTTTGAAGCGCTCTTGGCAAATTCAATAGCGGAGCGATTAATCAGGGTTTGTTCACGATCTTTATCGAGGCTTCCAAGGTAGTCATCGGAGGCTAGGTTATGAGGAAGATCAATCATAAAGCCCG
>JACNFO010000042.1 GCA_014384565.1 Candidatus Pseudothioglobus aerophilus | reverse complement strand
GTGAGGTTGAACTTCTTGATAAGTCTTCTCAAACCCCCTCGTATTCCTCTGTAATGGAAGATGCAATGAGTAAGTTAGAGCACTACATTGAGGAGTGTACTAATGGCAAGAAGTAATCATAAACAAAAAGATGGCTTTTCAGGAATACCAAGACGTATTATTGAGCATCCATCTTTCAAATCCCTTAGTTATTCTGCACGCTCTTTACTAATACAATTAGGTTATCAGTACCGAGGTAAAAACAATGGAAATCTAGTTATTACCTTTTCAATTTTGAAAGATTGGTTTGGCTCTAATACAACAATGTATAGAGCTCGAGATTCTCTATATGAAGCTGGATTTATAGTAATTAATGCTTACGGAGGGCAAAGTGGAAGCGGAACTAAGTTGCCTCATTTGTATGCATTAACATGGGAGTCTATTGATCAACTAAAGGGTGATAGTAATTGGATGCGTTATACCCATTATCCAGCTAACAAAGCCCCTTTAAGTTATTGGAAGTCTGGAGTTAATCCTGATTTTAAAATAAAGAAAGAAAGAGATAATCAATATAAGAAGGATGTTAAGAAAATTAAAAAAACCAGTATTAGTTATTAAACCTATTAATTAAGAATAGGTTTAAATTCTAAACTTGTGGTGCTTACTAAATAAGCAGATTAACTGTTAATAGGTTTAAAAAATAAATCTATTGGAGGTATTGTCAGGTTTAAAAACTAAACACCTTAATACTAAGCCATACAAGTAGATTATTTAACTCCTTGAGAGTCTGTCAATACTAGCTTTAAGTTTCTCAATGTTTCCATCCATAGAAGAAGTTTCTATTCGAGGGGAGTTGCCTTGTAGCGCATCTAAATAGTTAGACCAATCCTCCATTAGAGGTTTTCTCTCTTCAAGGTAATCTGCTCGGTGGTAAATTCCACTGACTCCAATAATCTTATGATGTAATTGAGCATCTACAACATCTCTTCTATGCTGTGGCAAATGATTACCAATGATTGTTGCAGCTGTATGTCTATTTCCGTGAGTAGTAAACTCATCAGGACTAATTCCAACTCTTCTAATGGCACGAAGTAAACTTTCAGTACCAATTGGTTTACTTTTATTCATTGGAGAAGGGAAACAATAAGGAGAGTCAACACTCTTATTCTTATGATTAGTGAATATTTCAAAGGTTATATTGCTCAAAGGAACATGATGAATCTTCTTTTTTACTTTCATTGCTTCAGCGGGAATAATAATCAATCTCGCATCATAATCAAAGTAATCCCATTTTAATTCAGCTACTTCACTTGGTCGTAACAATAGATGAGGCACCAGCATTAAAGCTGTTTTGACAGATCGACCACTACTAACTTGCCCTAGCTTTAACAACAACGACTTTAATTCTTGAGGTGTTTTAGCATGTGCATAATGCTTCTCTGGTTTCTTGATGAATAAGTCAGGAGATAGTGATAAGGCAATATTAATTTCAATTACCTCCATAGTTACTGCGTAACCCATCACTCTTGTAATAATGCCTTTAATCTTTTTAACGGTATCAAGTTTCCCTGTATTTTGAATATCAAGTAATACATCTCTAATCATTCCAAGCTTGACTGAAGTTATAGGTAATTTACCAAGTTGAGGTAATAAATACATATCCCCTCGTTGTTGAGTATCAATTGCATAATCATCTGACCATTGCTTTGACATAGTCTTATGCCACATATCAAACATATCTTTGAAAGTGGGCGCCTCAGAACTTACTTGATTGGTTGGAGCATATTTCTTTGGAGGAATAATTCCTTGAGCGAGTAATTCATTATTACTATCTCTCCATGCCCTAGCGTGCTTAATAGACATAGCAGGATATACTCCACCTCTCCTATTTTTTTCTTTTCTCTTTCCATCTATTTTGATACTAAACCTATGTTGCCAAATCTTAGCTTTAGAGGGGTAGATGATAATGCTTAAATTCCCAAAGTCTTTAAGTGGGTATGGCTTATCACTTGGTTTGGCATTCTTGATTTGAATATCTTTTAGCATAAGTGAGTATATGTAGCTTTAGGTAATTATAGTTTAAGCAATATATACTCGATTATATACTCATTTAGTGTATATGTCTGTACATGTTAGTAGTTTTAGAGAGATGTTAGTAAAATACTACAACCCTTACCAGTAAGGGTTTATAATCAAGTAAAGGTTGTTGTTAAGGGTGTTGCAGATATGATGTTTGGTGGAGATGGGGGGAATTGAACCCCCGTCCGAAAACTTTCAGTCAAGAAGTCTACATGCTTAGTAAAGGCCTATTGAGTTAACTTTTTACCACCCGACCAACAGGGATGTAGAAAGCGATTTTAGATTAGGTTTTAACCCTATTACCCTAAAATAATAATAGTGGCGAGTCTGTAAGCGACCGTTATCCCAAAAGTACAGACGACTCTCAAGTAACGGTTAGCATTATGCTGCTAAAGCGTAGTTGTTTTCGTTTGCAACTATTATTTAAAGAACGTTTTTACGAGCAATCTTTGTCCTCGACATGCATCCTTGAAATCCAACTCCTCGTCGAAGCCATGTCATCCCCAGATTACTCTATTATACTCTTGATTAATGTAAATTAGCTAATTGTAACTCTAGCAAACTTTCTTTTACCTACTTGGTAGATTGCTGTTCCAGCCTCAGGGGTTAAATCTTTGTCACTTATCTTCTCACCATCCATTTTTGCAGCACCCTGTTTAATCATTCGAAATGCTTCGGATGTTGACGATACAAGGTTAGAGTCTTTAAGCAGATTTGCAATCTTAGTTCCATGTGAAAAAGTGAACTCATCCATCTCATCTGGAATTTGATTCTTCGCAAATCGGTCGATAAAGTTTTGCTGTGCTTTTTTGGCTTGATCACTATCGTGAAAACGCGTAATAATTTCTTGAGCAAGGCGAAACTTAATGTTTCTTGGATTTTCTCCATCTACAACTTGTTGTTTCCAGGATTCGATTGTTTCCATTGATTCAAAGCTTAAAAGCTCGAGGTACTTCCACATGAGCTCATCTGAAATCGACATCAGTTTGCCAAACATGCTGTCTGCAGGCTCGTCAATACCAATATAGTTGTCAAGTGACTTACTCATCTTTTGAACGCCGTCAAGCCCCTCTAGTATTGGCATAGTAAGAATAACCTGAGGCTCCATATTTGCTTGTTTTTGAAGGTCTCTACCAACTAGTAGATTGAATTTTTGATCAGAGCCCCCAAGCTCAATGTCAGCCTGAAGTGCAACAGAATCAAATCCTTGAACTAGCGGATATAAAAACTCATGTATTGAAATTGGTTGACCTGATTTATAGCGTTTGGAAAAGTCATCACGCTCAAGCATCCTAGCAACAGTATGTTTTGATGCAAGCGAAATCATTTCAGATGAACTCATCTTGCCCATCCACTCAGAGTTAAAGGCTATCTTTGTTTTATCCTTGTCAAGAATCTTAAAAACTTGATCCTCATAGCTTTTAGCATTTTCTAAAACTTCACTTTTAGTTAGCGCCTTGCGTGTGACATTTTTTCCAGTTGGATCTCCAATCATGCCAGTAAAGTCACCAATTAAGAAAATAATTTCATGGCCAAGGTCTTGAAGTTGTTTCATTTTGTTAATGACTACTGTGTGCCCAAGATGAAGGTCCGGAGCCGTTGGGTCCATTCCTAGCTTAACTCTTAGAGGTTTATTTTTTTCAAGTTTTTTCTTGAGCTCATCTAAGGGCAGAATTTCTTCAGTTCCTCGTTGAATAATCGCTAGCGTCTCTTTGATTGTCATTGTATATACTCTCTATGGCCTTATTTGTCCGTCACCTATGACGATATATTTTTGTGATGTCAGGCCCTCAAGTCCGACTGGACCTCTGACATGAAATTTACCAGTACTTATTCCAATTTCTGCGCCTAGTCCATATTCAAAACCATCAGCAAAACCAGTTGATGCATTCACCATGACAGAGGATGAGTCAACTTCAGAGAGGAATTTTTTTGAATTTGCCTCATTGTCAGTTACGATCGCATCGGTATGAGCTGAGCCATATTTATTGATGTGAGAAATAGCCTCATCAACCGATTCAACAATTTTCATTGATAGGATTGGGCCAAGATATTCCTCGTACCAGTCTTCTTCTGAGGCTTTTTTGATAACACTGTATAGTTTTTGTGATTTTTCGCATCCACGTATTTCAACTTCTTTTTGATTATAGAGATCAATGAGTTTTGATAGTGCTTTTGTATCAAATCCTTCATGCACAAGAAGTGTTTCAGTTGCATTGCAAACTCCATACCGACGAGTTTTGCCGTTGAATGCAATGTCAATTCCTTTTTGTGGGTCAGCATCAATATCTAGGTAGGTATGACAAACGCCATCAAGGTGCTTAATAACTGGGACTCTAGCATTACTACTGACATTTTTTATAAGTCCCTTGCCGCCCCTTGGAATAATAGCATCAACATAGTCACTGGCTTTAACGAGCTCAGTAACTGCCTCGCGATCAGTGACTTCGATGAGCTGGACAGAGTATGGGTTGAGGCCAGCTTGCTTTAGTCCTTGTTTAATGCAATTGTAAAAAGCCATGTTCGAGTTGATTGCCTCAGAGCCGCCTCTTAAAATGACTGCATTTCCAGATTTAATACAAAGAGCAGCTGCATCAATAGTGACGTTAGGGCGTGACTCATAGATCATCCCTATAACGCCAAGCGGCACCCTCATCTTTCCAATTTTAATTCCGCTAGGCCTAGTCTTTAAATCAGAAACTTCACCAATAGGGTCGTTCAATAAGACGATTTGATTAAGTCCTTCCACAATGCTTTCAAGCCTATCATCGTTAAGCATTAGCCTATCCAAAAGTGCTGAGTCACTATTATTTTTTTTGGCAATCTCTATATCTAAAGAATTTGCATCAAGAATAGTTTGCTTATTCTCTTGAATTGCAGCAGCAATATTAAGTAACGCGTTATTTTTTGTATCTGTGTCGGCGATGCGCAGAGTGTTGGAAGCAATTAGGGCTTTTTGACCTATGTTAGATATTAATTCAGCTATTGAGTCCACTAGTTTTCCCCGATAAGGTGATGACTACGGATTGTAGTTCATCGTAAACGTTAAGATTATCCATGCCTTTGACAGAGCGGTCAATACGCCCGAGTGCTAAAAGAAGTTTTTGTAGCTGCTGATAACTATGTTTTTTAAGGGCAATTGATATCAATGGCTTTCTTTTCTGCCAGACCCTATGATTATTAAGAATTGTATCGATTGTTTGATTGGTTTTAAGTTCAATTGACATTGTAATTAAACTTTTTATTTCACGGTAAAGCGATGAAATTAAAATGACTGGTGGCGTTGAATCATCAACCAGCAAGCTGAAAATTTTATTTACTTTTTCCGTGTCACCTTTGAGTGCTGCATCAATCATTCCAAAAACTGTGTATTGAGACTGCTGATCAATTTGACTTAAATACTCATCTAGATTTATATTTCCATCTGGATATGCAATTTGCAGCTTTTGTATCTCCTGCATAGTAGCAAGTAGATTTCCTTCAGTGCAGTAAGCTATTGCATTTGCAATTTCATTGCTTGAGTTAAGGCCAAGCTGGGACATCTGCTTAACAATCCAGCCGACAAGTTGGTCGCTTTGAACCTCCCAATGCTGAATAATAACTCCTTTTTTATCGAGAGCTTTAAACCATTTACTTTTTTGTTGCGCCAGATCTAGTTTTCCAGAAGAGATGATTAGCATAATATCTTCTGGAAGGTTGTCGGTAAGTTCAGATAGCGCTTTAGAGCCTTTAACTCCAATCTTTCCCGTTGTAAGTCGACACTCGATGATCCGCTTGTCTGCAAAAAGTGAAGGGCTAGAAATCAAATTAAAGATAGCGTCCCAAGCGAAATTACCGTCAATATCAAATCTAAAGCGCTCATTAAATCCCCACTCTTTAGCATTATTTTTTATAGTTGTTAGAGATTGCTCAACCAGAAGTATTTCAGCACCAAAAGCAAAATAAAGTGATGCAGGCTGGTTTGAGAGGTGATTTTGGAGTTGTTCGGGTTTAATGTTCATGCTTTTTAAGAAAACAGGGTAAGAAATAATGCAACTAATTAATTTTTAACCTACAGATTATCATTATGTCATAGTTATAAAATATATTGATTAAACCTTGAAAAATGCTATCAAAACCTATATATAGAGAATCAATAGGGTATATTTACATTTCTAATTCAGGTTAAAGTTAATAATATGTATAAAAATATTTTACTATGGTTGGTCCTAGGCAGTGTGCTTGCCTCTCTTTTTGGTCAGTTTAATATTGCGGATGAAACAAATGAGATAAGTTATTCTCAATTTATCCAAAATGTTAAGCAAGGCAACGTTTCTAGTGTCAAGATAGCTGGTAGCAATATTAGTGGTGTTACAGCAATTGGGGAGAAGTTTGATACTTACAGTCCAGGGGATCTTGGACTAATGGGTGACCTACTAAATAATGGCGTTTCAGTTCAAGCTACGCCTCCTGCAAGAGAAAGCTTCATAAAGCAACTGCTCATTTCACTCGCACCAATACTATTACTCATTGGTGTCATTATGTACACAATGAAGGGCGCAGGCGGTGCTATGGGTGGAAAAAACAACCCTATGTCATTTGGAAAATCTAAGGCACGCCTAATTACAAAGGATGAATCGCATGTCACCTTTGAGGATGTTGCTGGCGTTGAAGAGGCTAAAGAAGAGGTTAGCGAGCTTGTTGACTTTCTTTCTGATCCTGGCAAATTTACTAAGGTTGGTGGAAGAATCCCTAAGGGCGTTCTTATGGTTGGCCCTCCAGGAACGGGTAAAACATTATTAGCTAAAGCTGTTGCAGGTGAGGCCGATGTTCCTTTCTTTTTCATTTCTGGTTCTGATTTTGTGGAAATGTTTGTCGGTGTTGGAGCCTCTAGAGTTCGAGATATGTTTGAACAAGCCAAAAAAAATGCACCTTGCATCATCTTTATTGATGAAATTGATGCAGTAGGTCGTCAGCGTGGCGCAGGAATGGGCGGCGGACACGATGAGCGTGAGCAAACGCTAAACCAAATGTTGGTTGAGATGGATGGTTTTGAGGGGTCAGAAGGTATTATTGTTGTTGCGGCAACTAATAGGCCTGATGTTCTAGACCCAGCTTTATTAAGACCAGGAAGATTTGACCGAACAGTGACTGTTGGATTGCCTGATATTAATGGTCGAGACGCTATTTTAAAAGTCCATATGAGAAAATTACCAATTGCAAAAAATGTCAAATCACTGGACATTGCGAGAGGAACCCCTGGATTTTCGGGCGCTGATTTAGCTAATTTGACAAATGAGGCTGCATTAATTACTGCCGGCCTGAGTAAGGAATTAGTAGGAATGGGTGAGTTTGAAAAAGCGAAAGACAAGATTATGATGGGTTCAGAGCGCAAAGGTATGGTTATGGATGATTCTGAAAAAGAAATGACAGCTTTTCACGAGGCTGGCCACGCTATTGTTGGACGGCTAGTTCCAGAGCATGACCCAGTTTATAAAGTAAGTATTATTCCTAGAGGAAGAGCTTTAGGTGTAACTATGTTCCTTCCGGAAAAGGATAGTTATAGTATTTCAAAAAGAAAGCTTAATTGCCAAGTTGCATCATTGTTTGGTGGTCGTATTGCAGAAGAGATAGTTTTTGGAGAAGATGCTGTCACTACTGGGGCTAGTAATGACATTGAGCGTGCGACTGAAATTGCTCATAAAATGGTAAAGTTATGGGGTATGTCAAGTGTCATGGGACCAATGTCTTATGGAGAAGAGGAGGGTGAAGTATTTTTGGGGCGCCAAGTCACAAAACATAAGCATATTTCAGATGAAACTTTTACTAAGGTAGATAGTGAGATACGAAAAATAATAGATACTAATTACTCTTTAGCCTACAAAATTCTTGAAGATAACAGAGATATACTGGATGCAATGGCTGCTGCCCTAGTTGAATTTGAGACAATTGACACGAACCAGATTGATGACTTAATGGCAAGAATTCCAATGCGAGAGCCGGCTGAAGTAATTGATTCAGAGGAGGCCTCATCTGAGCTTGGTACTGGAAGAGGAGAAACTGAGAGCGCAAAACCATCTTCGGATAAGAAGCCAGAGGCTGACGGAAGTACTGAGCAGTTTGCATAATTGAAGGATGTGATGATGGTAAATCAACCAATCATCATGGGCGTTTTGAATATTACACCGGACTCTTTTTCTGATGGTGGCTTGTTCTTAGATTCAGCTACCGCCGTTACTCAGGCCCAATTAATGGTTGAAGAAGGCGCAGGAATTATTGACATTGGCGGTGAGTCAACGAGACCAGGTGCGCCTGCGGTTTCTTCTGAAGATGAGTTAAAGCGAGTTATGCCTGTGATTGAAGCTTTGAGTGGCAATATAGATGTCCCAATATCAATTGATACCTCTAAACCTATTGTTATGAAGGAGGCCTTTTCTGCAGGAGCAAGCATCATTAATGATGTTAATGCATTGAGAGCGGATGGCGCCCTCAAGATGGCAGCTGAGTTGGGGGCTGATGTCTGTCTAATGCATATGCAAGGGACTCCTAGGACTATGCAAGCCAACCCATCATATGACAATGTTGTCGATGATGTTAAAAAATTCTTTCATGAGCGAATCGCGGCATGTGAAAACGCAGGAATTCAGCTAGATTCTATCACCATCGATCCAGGGTTTGGCTTTGGTAAGAACTTAGGTCATAATATAGCCTTACTAAAGAATCTTTCTGAGTTTCATGACTTTGGAGTTTCAATTCTAGCTGGACTCTCAAGAAAATCAATGATTGGAGCCTTATTAGGAGATAAAGATGTTGACTCGCGACTCATTGGAAGCGTCACTGCTGCGTTAATTGCAGCTGAGAATGGTGCTGATATTATAAGAGTTCATGATGTTGCAGAGACAAAGGACGCGCTTACAGTCTGGGAACAAATACAAAATTTTAGGGAGTAGTTTTGAATAATTTTTTTGGTACTGATGGAATTAGAGGAGAGGTTGGGGTAGCGCCTATAACTGCAGATTTTTTGTTAAAAGTTGGCTGGGCTGTAGGCTCGGTTTTGCGCGAAACTGAAGGCGGTGCGGCAAGTGTAATTATTGGAAAAGATACAAGGGTTTCAGGTTATTTATTTGAATCTGCGCTAGAAGCTGGTTTTTTATCTGCAGGAGTCAATGTGGGCATGCTTGGACCTATGCCTTCTCCAGCAATTGCATACCTGACTCAGGCATTTGGAGCGTCCGCAGGAGTTGTCATAAGTGCATCACATAATCCATACCAAGATAATGGCGTCAAATTCTTCTCAAGTAAAGGCGTAAAGTTTAGTAGCAAAGTGCAAAAAGCAATAGAGGAGAAAATTGCAAAACCCATGGTCAGTGTAGATTCTGCATCAATTGGTAAGGCAAAGAGATACGGACAAGCACTAGGTAGATATATTGAGTTTTGTAAATCAACATTTGACAAAAAATGTGATCTATCCAATTTAAAAATTATAATTGATTGTGCCAACGGCGCAACTTATCATATTGCCGAAGATGTTTTTAAAGAATTAGGCGCCTCAACTATAATGATTAACAACACTCCTGATGGTTACAATATTAACCGAAATTGTGGAGCAACCGATACAGAGCAGCTCCAACAAGAAGTTTTAAAGCAAGGCGCTAATCTTGGGATTGCCTTTGATGGTGATGGGGATAGGTTGATAATGGTTGATCACTTGGGTGAGAAGGTTGATGGCGATGAACTTGTTTATATCATTGCAAATGCCTGGAAACAAAATGGTGAACTAAAATCTGACACAGTTGTTGGGACAAAGATGACTAATTTAGGTATGAGGAAAGCTCTTGGAGAGCTGGGACTAACTTTTATTGAGGCAGATGTTGGTGACAGGCATGTCATGGACGAGTTAATAAATAATAATGCTATTCTTGGTGGTGAGGGCTCTGGGCATATTATTTGTCTAAATAAGTCAACTTCGGGCGATGCAATAATAGCTGCTTTACAGGTGTTAGAGGTTATTTCCAAGTCACAAACAAATCTTTATGATCTCAAGAGTAAGATGACAAAGTATCCTCAAGTTCTTTTAAATATTAAAATTGAAAGTGATATAAATTTAAAAAATAATTCTAATCTAGTTGATGCAATAAATCTTACTGAGTCTAAGCTATCAGACAAGGGGCGCATTCTTATTAGAAAATCAGGGACAGAGGCGTTAGTTCGAGTGATGGTTGAGTGCAATGATATAGAGTTAGCTACTGAATCTGCAAATTACTTAGTAGGCGTAATTAAATCTATGTAATTACTTTGTAATTACAATTATTTTCTTCTAATTTACTCCCATTTAAATTAATGATCTTTTCACCCTTAGAGTTATTAATGATTGCCATAATATTTACTTGGATTGGTTTTGTTAGGACTGGTCTTGGTTTTGGAGGGGCTGTTCTAGGCCTTCCAATTTTATTGCTCATTGGAGGCTCTCCAATAGATTGGCTACCAATAATTGGAATTCACTTACTATTTTTTTCTAGCATCACTCTTTCAAATTCCTTAAAACAGGTTGACTGGCATTATCTGAAAAAATCTCTGCCATGGATACTGCCAGCAAAAATTATTGGTGTGATAGGTCTTTTAAGTCTTCCACCAAATGTAATGACTGTAATTGTGTATTTAATTACAATACTTTATTCATTAACTTGGATAAATAATAGTCAAATAATTTCTAAAAAGACTTGGATAAATAATTTACTTTTATTTTTTGGTGGTTATTTATCCGGTACTTCCTTAATGGGAGGAGCCCTTCTAGTTGCAGTTTACATGAGCCATATAGATTTGATGAAACTAAGAAATACTTTATTTGTTTTATGGTTTTTTCTAGTTTCAATAAAGATGGCAGCCTTTGTAGCTGTTGGCGTATATATAGATTGGCGTTTTTCTTTAATGCTAATTCCAGTGGCTGCTCTAGGTCATTTTATTGGACTTAGAATGCATGAACGAATGATTAAAAGTGATGCAAAATTTAAGCGCTGGATGGGCGGTGTGCTTATATTGGTTTGTATGGTTGGACTGGTGAAAGTTATAGTCCTTTAATCAATTTTTTTTGACTACTGTTCAAGTTTAGTTAATGGTATTTCAGTAGTACTTTTAATTTCTTCGATTGCAAAATTTGAAGTAACTTTAAGAAATTGAACTTTTTCAATTAAATTTTTATAGAATGCATCGTAACTCTCGATGTCACTTACCACAACTTTAAGAAGATAATCTGTCTCACCACTCATCCGATAGCACTCTATAACTTCAGGTATATCTTGAATAGTTTTGGAGAAAATACTAATTCTTTCTTGATTATGGTTGTTGACTTTGATAGAAACCATTGCGGTTACGTTGGCACCAACTCTTTTTCGATCTACCAGTGAGACTGTTTTATTAATATAACCATTATTTTTTAATTGATTAATTCTTTTCCAGCATGGAGTGGTTGATAAGTGAACTTCTTTTGAAAGCTCCTGAATCGTTAGTTCTGCATTGTGCTGGAGAAGTTCTAATAATTTAATGTCAATAGTATCCATAATTTTATCTGTTATTCATATTATTTAAAATAATATACTATATTTATAGATATATTTATAATATTAATCTTTTTTATATATTAATTTTTAAGAATATAGAATATTTTACTATAATTTGGCACATTATATAAATTACTTAAAAAGATGTATCAATACAGCGCACAAGATAAGCAGTTTTTAGTTGAGCGAGTCGATCAATTTGAAAAGCAATTAAAGCGGCATTTGTCTGGTGAGTTAGATGAAGCTAAATTCAGAAGCTTAAGGCTTAGGAATGGACTTTATATGGAGCTTCATGCTCATATGCTTAGGGTTGCTATACCATACGGAACCCTTAGCTCTGAACAGCTCAGAGCGCTTGCTGATGTTGCCGATAAGTATGACCGTGGTTTTGGGCACTTTACAACGCGACAAAATATCCAGTTTAATTGGATACAGCTCCCTGAGATTGCCAATTTGCTGCGTGATTTAATAGATGCTGGACTCCATGCAATTCAAACAAGTGGAAAGGCCACAAGGAATATCACTGCTGACCCCTTGTCGGGTTTAACTGAAGGAGAGATTGAAGATGCGAGGCCATACTGTGAGCTGATTAGGCGATGGTTTAACCTGCATCCTGAATTCTCATGGCTGCCAGGGAAGTTTAAGATTGCCATTAATGGTGCCAAGCTTGATGAAACTGCATTGAGAATTCATGACCTAGGATTAAGGTTGGTTCGAAATGAAAAAGGAGAGCTAGGTTTTCGCGTTTTTGTGGGCGGCGGCTTAGGGGCAGCAGCTATGGTTGGTGCTGAAACAGCAGCCTTTGTTCCAGTTGTTGACATATTAAGCTACCTAGAATCATCACTAAGAATATACAATCTAAAGGGGCGCAGAGATCATCAAAAGAAACTTCGCATTAAGTTCCTTGTTCGAGAATTAGGCGCAAATGAGTTTTCACGACTAGTGGATGAAGACTGGCAACAAACCAAAAATGATCCTGAACTGAAATTAAATCTAAATGAATTAGAGAGTTTAAAGAAAGACTTTGCTTTGCCCATTGAACCTATTAATCTTGATCGTTTCAAAGAAACAGTCAACTTTAATTACAGTATTTGGAAGAAAAACAATGTCCGAATCCACAAAGTATCTGGTTACAGCATCGTCAATATCTCTCTTACTAAGCTGGGTTCAGCTCCTGGAGATGCAACATCAGAGCAGATGAGAATTCTTGCAACACTAGCTGACCAGTTCAGCTCGGGTGAGATTAGGACAACCAAAAGGCAAACCATCGTGTTTCCTTATGTTCGAATGGACCAAGTATTTGACCTTTGGAAATCATTAGAGGAGTATGACCTTTCAAGCCCTCACCAAGGAACACTGGCTCAGATTGTTGCCTGCCCCGGAAGAGATTACTGTGATTTAGCAAAGGCGGTCTCTATTCCAATAGCAACAAGGGTTCAAGAGCGTTTTAATGATATGAATAAGCTACTAGATATTGGAGATTTAAATATCAATATTTCTGGCTGTGAGAATTCATGTGCCCACCACCATATCGCTGATATTGGTCTTTTGGGTATGCAAAAAAATGGTGAAGAGTACTATCAAATTACCCTGGCTGGAGAAACACTTCGTGAGACTAATATTGGTAAAAAGTTAGGTCCATCTGTAAGCGGAGAAACAATTGTTGACGCTGTTGAAGATATTGTCAATGTTTATATAGACAATCGGCAGCAGGAGGAAAAATTTACTGATGTTTTTAAGCGGATCGGTATCACACCTTTTAAGGAGAAGGTTTATGGATGAAATTAAAAACCCTATCAATCTAATTAATAAAGAATATAAAACGATTAATCTTGTTACATTTGAAGAGTGGCTAGAAGATAGTGACAAATTATCGAAGCTTGGTATTGGTGTTATATTAGACCCTTCTAATGATGTTGGTTTAATAAAAGAGAGTCTTGATTCAATTGAATTAATTGTTTTAGATTTTAGAAACTTTGATGATGGAAGGGGCTACTCTCAAGCTTATTTTTTGAGCAAAAGGTGGAAGTTCAAAGGAGAGATTGTTGGCATCAATGCCCATCTTGATCAACTACAGTTTATGATCAGGTCTGGCATTACAAGTTATCAGTTACTCGAGTCTTATAAAGGTTTTAATGAGGAAGATTACTCTAGCGGATTTAGTATTTGCTACCAAGCTGCAGCCAACAACAGCGGCCTTAACTTAAAGTATTAGTATGAAGGATAAAAAATCTAGATCTATAGGAAAATCAATCTCTTGGAGGGTTCTAGCGTCATGTGATACAGTTTTAATCTCATACATAATCACAGGAAGCTTTGCTATTGCTGCATCTATAGGGTCTATAGAGGTTTTGACTAAAATGATTCTTTACTACTTTCATGAAAGGGCTTGGAATAGATTTGAATTTGGAAGAAATTAAAGCACTATTGCTCAGTAATTTAAAAGAATAATTTAAGAGTATAATAACACCGTTTTTTAATAGAAAATGTTGCTAAATTAAGGAAAGAATTTATGTCAGTAATGACCGAAAAAGTCACACACGTCCACCATTGGAACGATAGCTTATTTAGTTTTCGAACTACTAGAGATCCTGGCTATAGATTTAAAAATGGTCATTTCACTATGATTGGACTTCCATCTGATGAGCGACCTTTAATGAGAGCCTACAGTATTACAAGCTCTAATCATGAGGAAGAGCTTGAATTCTTCAGCATCAAAGTTCAGGACGGAGCGCTAACCTCAAAGCTACAAAACCTTCAGGTTGGTGACGAGGTTCTGGTCGGAAAGCGCTCAACAGGAACACTGGTTCCCGATAACATGCTGCCTGGACGCTTCCTCTACTTATTGGCTACTGGAACTGGGCTTGCTCCCTTTATGAGCATCATCAAGGACCCAGAAATTTATGATCAATTTGAACGCATTATTTTGGCTCATGGTGTTCGAGAAGTTTCAGAGCTAGCATATTCTGACTTCATTGAAAATGTCCTTCCAAATGATGAGTACTTGGGAGAAATGGTTCGTGAAAAACTCGTTTATTATCCAACTGTAACTCGTGAACCATACAAGAACAATGGACGTCTGACAACACTTATGGAGTGCGGCAAGTTGTTTTTAGATTTGGATCAGCCCCATCCTACATTAGAAGATGATCGCTTTATGATGTGTGGTAGCCCAAGCATGCTGAAAGATTTAGTTGCCATATTAGAGTCAAAGGGCTTTATTGAGGCGCGTAACGTTAATCCAGGTCACTTTGTAATTGAACGTGCCTTTGTAGAATCTTAAATTTACATTAGCCTATCAGTTGCTATCATTCCTAACTATTAAATCTCGCGAATGACATAGTCAGTTGTTGTTTTTCATTCATAGTCAATCAAAAAACCCAGTTATATTTAGTTTAAAATTACTCAATATATGAATGAGAATTTTTTAGTCCTTTTAGGCTTAGGAAATACTGCAAAAGCTGAAGGCAAATCTTTAGTAGGGCAAATAGATGCAGTCTTGCCCCAAACGCAATGTACCCAGTGTGACTTTGATGGATGCAAGCCTTATGCTGAAGCAATTGCAGCGGGAGAAGCTGAAATAAATCAGTGCCCACCAGGAGGTCAGGATGGAATTAACGCCCTTGCAGAACTTCTGGGCCATAAAGCGTTGCCATTAAACGAAGCCCATGGTGAGACCAAGCCGCGGCGAATAGCTGTGGTTGATGAAAAAGTCTGTATTGGCTGCACTTTATGCATTAAAGTCTGTCCAGTGGATGCTTTTGTAGGTTCATCAAAGATAATGACGCAGGTGATTGCAGAAGAATGCACAGGCTGCGATTTATGCTTACCCGTTTGTCCAGTTGACTGTATTGATATGGTTGAGTCTAAATCAATTGAAGAGCGCGCTTCTACTAAGCAGAATGAAAGTTTAAATAATAGACAAGTTCAAGAGAGGGCAATCAGAGACAATTGGAGAAGTAGATTTGAGTTCCATCAATTACGTATAGAGAGAAACAAACAAGAAAGGGATGAACTATTAAAATCAAAAATGATCGCCTTAAAAGAAAAAATGGCGAAAGATAAATCTCAAAAAGAAAAAATTGATGCAGCAATCAGTCTAGTTAATGCCTCAAAGGTAGACAATGAAGCTAAGTGACTTTGATTTTGACTTACCAAAGTCTTTAATTGCTCAATACCCTAGTTCAAGTAGGACTGATTCACGGCTACTAGTGCTAAGAGATATAGTTGTTGACTCTACTTTTTCTCAATTGGGTAATTTTCTCAAACCAAATGACTTACTAGTTCTTAATGATACAAAAGTTATAGCGGCTCGATTATTTGGAAATAAAGATTCTGGAGGTAAAGTTGAAGTTCTAGTTGAGCGATTAATTAATGATCATGAAGCGTTAGTAATGATTAAGTCAAGTAGATCTCCAAAAATTGGAAGTTATGTAATCCTTGAAAATAAAAGCCGCTTCAAGATATGTGATAAAACTGATGGTATTTATAAGGTTGACTTTGAGTTAAATTCTATTCTAAATGTGCTTAATGAAATTGGGCATATCCCTTTGCCACCATACATTAATAGAGAGGATTCTAAAGAAGACCAGAGTCGGTATCAGACAGTATATGCTAAAAATAATGGTGCAGTTGCAGCCCCTACTGCAGGACTTCATTTTGATGAGATGTTGTTATCCAACCTTGAAAATCAAGGTATCAGTCATACATTTGTAACTTTACATGTTGGAGCGGGAACTTTTCAGCCCGTTAAGGTTGAGGATATTGAGAGTCATAAAATGCACAGTGAGTATTATGAAATTTCTACTGAAACAATCAATAAGATTGAGCAAGCAAAGGCGCTTGGTGGGAGAATAATTGCAGTTGGCACCACAGCTGTAAGGGCCTTAGAGTCGGCTTCAGTTAATGGAAGGCTAAAGCATCATATGGGAGATACAGATATTTTTATTTACCCAGGATTTAAGTTTCAAATAGTAGATGCTATGATTACAAATTTTCATTTACCAAAATCTTCACTCTTAATGTTGGTGAGTGCTTTTATAGGCTTTGAGGAAATGTTTGTGACTTATAACCATGCAATTAAAGAAAAATATCGTTTTTTTAGCTATGGCGATGCAATGCTTTTGGAGAAAAAATCAGAGTGATTTAATAGAGAGATGTTTTGAAAGCAAAAAAATTAAGAAAGCTAAGATTGGTAAAAGTAAAAAGCCGGTTTTAATTGAGGTTACCTCAGCAATAAGGCCTACAAATAATGGGCCAAGTAGCATGCCTCCATATCCAAGCGTCGCAATGCTCGCAATTGCAGTTCCCTGAGATATTTTTTTATCTTTACCAGCACGAGAAAACGCTAGAGGAATAATAACAGCAATGCCCAGCCCTATTAGGCCAAAACCAATCACTAATGGTACGAGTGACTCAAATATTAGTACAATTAAAGAGCCTACTAAAGCAACTAATCCGGAATAACGCGCTGTTTTAGAAGCGCCAAACTTTAATGCAATTTTGTCACCCATAAGTCTCATTACAAACATACAAACAGAAAAAACAGTAAATCCTATAGCCGCACTGCCATTCGAAAGATCTGCAACACTTCTAAGAAAAATAGCACTCCAATCTGCGACCATACCCTCTCCTAATGAGGCAAAAAAAGTAATGAGAGCGACAGGAAGCAAAGCTCCTTTTGGAATTGAGATAAATGGATCTTTACTGTCTTTTTCTTTCTTTTTAGAGTTGAAAGGGATAGTTACAACAGTAAGCATAACCAAGAAAATTATAATTGAAGTAATTGTAAAATGCACTGGCATTCCAATTTTATAGTAAGCAGTCAATACTCCTGAACCTGCACCAAGGCCAGCTCCCAAGCTCCACATTGCATGAAAAGACGACATTAATGGATGATTATTTTTACGCTCAACCTCCGCAGCCCAGGCGTTCATGGCTACATCATCACCTCCATGGATTGCTCCAAAGAAAATGATCGCTGCTACAAGCATCCATATTGAGTTTGCAAAAGCTATAAAGATAAGTGTAAGAGGTATTAATAGGCAAGTGGTTCTTTTTGTTACAGTTGAGGCCCCATAACGATCTGCAGCTCTCCCAAAGACTGAAAATGCGACAATAGCTGATAAACCTAGGAGAAATATTAATAAACCTAAAGCAGCAGGAGATAAGTTATGAAAATCTGAAATTTCTGGAATTCGAGATGCCCATGTTCCAAATACAACACCGTTAATAGCAAAAATTACTGAAACTGCAAACCTACTATTTCTAATCACTTTTATTTAATCGACTGAAAAAAATACATTATATGTTTAGAGAGCTTCAAGCAAAGTTTGTCCCATTAATGCTGGAGTCGGCGCAACACTTACTCCGGCATTTTCTAGTGCTTGAATTTTACTTTTAGCATCCCCAGACCCACCACTTATTACTGCGCCTGCATGACCCATTCTTTTTCCTTTAGGAGCGGTAAGTCCAGCAATATATGATATAACAGGTTTAGAAATATTTGACTTAATATACTCCGCAGCCTCTTCTTCAGCATTTCCACCAATCTCACCGACCATGACAATTGAATGCGTGTCATCATCTTTTTCAAACAATTTAAGGCAGTCAATAAAATTCATTCCTTGAACAGGGTCACCGCCAATACCAATACAAGTACTTTGACCAAGTCCTGCTAGAGTAGTTTGGTGAACCGCTTCATAGGTTAACGTTCCTGAACGAGAGACAATTCCAACTGAACCACTCTTATGAATATTACCCGGCATAATGCCAAGTTTGCATTCATCTGGAGTTATTAACCCTGGGCAGTTTGGTCCGATTAATGTTGATTTACTGCCTGTGATAATGGCTTTAATTTTAATCATATCTTGCACAGGAATGCCCTCAGTTATGCATGCAATTATGGGCATCTCAGCTTCAATCGCCTCGACTATAGAGGCAAATGCAAACCTCGGCGGCACATAAATCATTGTGGCATTAGCTCCTGTTTCAGCCATAGCCTGTGCAACAGAATTAAAAACTGGTTTTTCTAAGTGGGTTTGTCCACCTTTTCCGGGTGTTACGCCACCGACAAATTTTGTTCCATAAGCAATGGATTGTTCAGAATGAAACGTACCTTGTTTGCCAGTAAAACCTTGACAGATTACTTTGGTATCTTTGTTTATTAGTACACTCATTTGGCCATCTCCACAGCTTGTTTAGCAGCCTTAGTTAAGTCAGCCTCAGTAATAATATTAAAGTTACTTTTATTAAGAATTTGAAGGCCTTCTTGTGCATTTGTTCCTTCGAGTCTTACAATAATTGGAAGCGTTAATCCTACTTTCTCTATTGCTTGTAAAATACCATTTGCAATAAGATCACAGCGCACTATACCACCAAAAATATTTACTAAAATAGATTTAACATTTTCTTCACTTTGAATTATTTCAAAAGCTATTGCTACTCTATCAGCAGTTGTGCCTCCGCCTACATCTAAAAAGTTAGCTGGTGATCCACCATGATATTCTATCAAATCCATCGTCGCCATTGCTAATCCAGCACCATTCACCATGCAGCCAACAGAGCCATCTAGAGAGATGTAATTTAATTGATGTTTGCTAGCACTTCTTTCTTTTTCATCTTCTTGTGCAATATCTCTTAGACTGGCAATTGATTCATTTCTATAGAGTGCATTATCATCAAAATCAATTTTACCATCAAGAGCCATGATCTCATTTTGACCAGTAATAATAAGTGGGTTTATTTCAATAAGGTTGGCATCATGCTCTGTAAAAATAGCATAAAGCCCAATAAGCGCCGACGCAAACTCATCATGAAGAGATAAATCTAGCCCAAGTTTTTTAGCAACATCGGTGCATTCATCGATTGATAATTTACCTAGAGGATCAATTTTTTGTTTAATGATTTTATCAGGCGTCTCTGAGGCAACTTTTTCGATATCCATACCGCCTTCTGTTGAAGCAAGAATTGTGATTTTTTCAGAAGCACGATCAACAAGAAGTCCCAAGTACAATTCTTTAGAAATATCTTGACCAGCTTCAATAATGACTTCATTGATAGGTTGACCATTTGCATCAGTTTGAGGTGTGATTAAATTAGTGCCTATTAATTTTTTACTAGCATCAACTGCATCCTGCACATTGCTGCATACAATAACGCCTCCACCTTTTCCCCTGCCTCCAGCATGAACTTGAGCTTTAACAACCCAAATAGAGCCACCAAGTTTCTCACAAGCAGATTCAGTTTCGTTACTATTTGAAACAACAATAAATTCAGGAACTTTAATATTATGTTTCTTAAATAAGCCTTTTGCCTGGTGTTCATGTATATGCATATAATTAAAATATTAGGGTTAAAATATGTGGAAGGGTATTTTAACATTCTTCGTTTGTAGTCTTTATTTCAAATTTTTAAATTATGAATATATTTCTTTTGTAACTTATTAAAATATTCATTTTAAATCTATGTATTTTTTCTCTTAAAATTTTAGGATCATAATAATATGAATTACAGCACTAGCCAGTTTAAAAATGGTTTGAAATTGATTCTCGATGGAAATCCATGTTCAATTGTCAATAATGAAATTGTAAAACCGGGCAAAGGGCAAGCCTTTAACAGAGTTAAATTTAAAGATCTTATTACAGGTAAAACTCTTGAGAAGACATATAAATCAGGTGAATCACTTGAGGGCGCTGATGTTATGGAGTTAGAAATGCAGTATCTTTATAGCGATGGTGAAAAATGGCATTTTATGGAGCCTGAATCATTTGAGCAGTTTGATTTGAGTGAAGAGTCAATGGGCAGTGCCATAGACTATTTAGTGGAGCAAGATATTTGCATTGTGACCTTATGGAATAATAATCCAATTACAGTCGTTCCTCCAATTCAAGTTATATTAGAAGTGATTGATACAGACCCTGGTCTTAAAGGAGATACAGCTGGAACTGGTGGCAAGCCAGCAACCTTAAATACAGGTGTGGTCGTTCAGGTTCCTTTGTTTGTTGGTATTGGAGATAAGGTCAAAGTTGATACTAGAACAAATGAGTATTCAGGTCGCGCCTAATATAGGCTGACATGTCCAAAGTAAAAAAAAATCTAGTTCATTATCAAGATTTAATCATAAAAATTAGAGAATTTTTTTATTCTCGTAAGGTCACTGAAGTAAAAACTCCTTCCCTTTTGTGCTCTCCTACAACCGATGTCTATATTGATAGCATTGCAGTGAAAGTTAATCGGGATATCTCTAGGCCAACTGATCGATATTTACATACATCGCCTGAGTTAGAAATGAAGCGACTTTTATCCAAAGGAAGCGGAGATATATTTCAAATTTGCCAAGTATATAGAGATAATGAATACGGGATTAATAACTCTAACGAATTTACAATGCTGGAGTTCTACCGTATTGATTTCGATATGCATTCTTTGGTTGACGAAATTATAGATTTACTAAAAATGCTTGGGAAGACCGACGCTGTAATTAAAATATCATACGCACAAGCTTTTTTTGAGTATGGCAATATTGATATATTAAATGCTGATCTGAAGGATCTAAAGAACATTGCAAATTCATTAGGTTTAAACTCAGATTATGACTGGGTTGAGGATCTTCAAACCCTTCTTTTTGTGCATCTCATTGAGCCAAAGATAAGTCAAATTCCTATTTGCTTTATTTATGATTACCCTAAAGAGCAGTCAGCACTTGCAAAAATTGATGGCCCTATCGCCCATCGCTTTGAGTTGTATATAAATGGTATTGAAATTGCTAATGGTTATGAAGAAATACAATCTGCTGATGAATATCGAGATCGATTTAATAACGAGTTATATAAAAGAAAAATGATTGAAAAGAAAAAGTTACTAGTTGATGAGGAGTTTTTGAGGGATATAAAAGCCGGCCTTCCGAATTGTTCTGGGGTAGCTATTGGAATTGAAAGATTATTTTCTTCAATAAGTTTATAATTATTGTATCGACTAGCAACGGTTTTTTATAAAAAACTTTGGAAAAATTAGATAAACCTTTCTGGAAAAATAAAACTTTATCTCAGATGAGTTCTAAGGAGTGGGAGTCACTTTGTGATGGTTGTGGAAGATGCTGCTTGCATAAGCTGGAAGATGAGGATTCTGGAAAGGTCTACTTTACAGATGTCGCCTGTCATTATTTAGATGAAGAGGAGTGCTCTTGTCCACACTATGACAACCGTCAGAAATATGTTCCAGACTGCTTAAGTATTAAGCCAGATTGGGGAAAAAAGTTTAATTGGCTTCCAAGTACATGCGCATATCGACTACTATACGAAGGGAAAGAGTTGCCTGTTTGGCACCCGCTAATAAGTGGGGATAAGAATAGTGTTCATTTGGCAGGTATTTCTGTAAGAGGAAGAACGTATAGAGATAATGAAGTTTCAAAAGATCTTTTATTTGAACATATTATAAATTGGGTGGATTAAATGAAAAAATTAACCATATTAATGCTTAGTGTGTTTGTATTTTCTAATGTATTTGCAAATGAATGGCCACATCAAAATATTTCTAATGCAGAATTTGCGACAGAGATTGTAGACAGAGAGCCCTTTAATATTGTTGGAGAGCTTGACAATTCTTTGGGTAAAATCTATTTTTTTACAAACATTCGTAATCTTCAAGGTACAACTGTTAAGCATCGCTGGATATATAATAATAAAGTGATGGCCGATGTTATTTTTGATATTAAAGGTCCTCGTTGGAGGGTTTGGTCATCAAAAAATCTTTGGCATACCTGGACAGGAAAATGGATAGTTGAAGTCGTTACTTCTGAAAATGAAGTGCTTTATAAAAAAGAATTTAACTACATAGAAAAATAATGAATAAAGTCGTATTAGCATACTCGGGTGGATTAGATACTAGCATTATTGCTAAATGGTTACAGGAAACATATGATTGTG
The DNA here is from genome assembly GCA_014384565.1 of Candidatus Pseudothioglobus aerophilus. Classification (GTDB taxonomy): domain Bacteria; phylum Pseudomonadota; class Gammaproteobacteria; order PS1; family Pseudothioglobaceae; genus Pseudothioglobus; species Pseudothioglobus aerophilus. The sequence goes on along the minus strand of JACNFO010000042.1, from coordinate 18,655 downwards.
AAGTAGTAACCTTTACAGCAGATATTGGTCAGGGTGAAGAAGTTGAACCAGCTCGTCTTAAAGCTAAAGCCATGGGGATAAAAGAAATTTATATCGAAGATTTACGTGAAGAGTTTGCGCGTGATTTTGTTTTTCCAATGTTTCGAGCAAATGCTATTTATGAAGGGGAATATCTTTTAGGTACGTCTATTGCACGACCTTTAATCTCTAAGCGGTTGGTTGAAATTGCCAAAGAGGTTGGTGCAGATGCAATCTCTCATGGAGCAACAGGAAAAGGCAATGATCAAGTAAGGTTTGAGCTAAGTGCCTATGCTATGAATGCAGAAATTAAAATTATTGCACCTTGGCGTGAATGGAATCTATCTTCTCGTGAGAGCTTAATGCAATATGCTGAAGAGCATAATATTGAAGTAGACTATAAAAAACAATCAAAGAAATCACCATACTCAATGGACGCTAATCTACTTCATATTTCTTATGAGGGTGACTTACTTGAGGATCCATGGCAGGAAGCAGAAGATGAAATGTGGCGCTGGACAGTCTCCCCTGAAGAGGCTCCAGATCGCGCTGAATATATTGAGTTAACTTATGAAAAAGGTGACATCATTGCTATTAATGGTGAGTCAATGTCGCCAGCTCAAGTTATGGAAGCACTCAACAAACTAGGTGGTGCGCATGGGATTGGTAGGCTTGATATTGTAGAGAATCGTTTTGTTGGAATGAAATCTCGTGGATGTTATGAAACACCTGCTGGTACGATTATGTTAAGAGCTCATCGTGCTATCGAATCACTTACTTTAGATAGAGAAGCTGCACATCTTAAAGATGAGTTAATGCCAAAGTACGCCAAGCTTATTTATAATGGTTTTTGGTTTGCACCAGAGCGTGAAATGCTGCAAGCAGCAATTGATGCCTCGCAAGAAAATGTTAGTGGAGTAGTTAGGCTGAAACTATACAAAGGTAATACCTCAGTAGTTGGGCGTAAATCAGATAATAGCTTATTTAGTGAAAAAATTGCAACCTTTGAAGATGATGGTGGAGCATACGATCAGAAAGATGCTGAGGGCTTCATCAAACTTAATGCGCTTCGATTGAGACTAAAGTCACTCCAATAGTGATAAAAATTGGCATCCTGTCAGATACTCATGGAGCAATTCATCCAGGAGTAATAGACCTTATGAATGATTGTGACTTTGTCATTCATGCAGGGGATATCATAGAGGAAAGTTCTTTGTCTGCATTAAACCCAAGGCAAAAAATGATTGCCGTAAAGGGTAACAATGATCAGCATATATCTTCTTTTGGTGAGGTTGAGTTAGTAGAGTTTCCTGGAGGCAGCATAGCAATAGAGCATGGCCATTTACATGGACATGTTCAGCCAAGTCATGATTCTTTGAGGGCCGCTTACCCAGATTCAAGGGTCATCATATATGGGCATACTCATAAACAAGTTATTGATAATCAGCAAACTCCTTGGGTTATAAACCCAGGCTCTGCTGGAAAGATCCGAAATTATGGGGCTGCGAGATGTCTAACGCTGACTATTGAAAGTCAAAAAGAATGGAATATTGAGCAGCACATCTATGACGATATTTTTTAAAAATTAACTATGTTTATATTTAATCTAACTTTCCACCCTCAATGATTTCATCAGCAGTTGCTTCACGAATTGATAAAATTTCTACATAAAAAATAATATCTTTGCCCGCAAGAGGATGATTGCCATCAATTGTGAGCTTTCCATCTTCAATACTTGAAACTATGAAATCTTTTGTGCCACCTTTATCATTTTGCATAGTAACAGATGCTCCAATAAATCTATATTCCATTGGAACATTATTGATATCATCTGTAAAAATTAGTTCATCAGCCTTTTTTCCAAAGGCATCTTCTGCTTTCAGTAAAATCTCTACTTCATCACCAACACATTTGCCTTCAAGCTCTTTGGTTACCTGGTTGAACAATAATGAATTATCACCCTGAACATACCCTAATGGCTCTTCGACCTGCTCTATAACTTCACCATTAGATTGATCTATGATTCTATAAGTTAGTTCAACAAATTTGTTTATGGAGATTGTTTCGCTCATATTTTTAATAGTGTAATAGATTGAATAGTCAGATACTAATTCAATAATTTAAAGAAGTATTAAAAAATAGTTGCACCAAATATTTTGACTTCAGAGTCCTGAATGCCTAGAACAAGTCGACCTAAAAATTCTCCAGGAACTTCATCACTAGTTTGCTTATATAGAATTGAAACATGTTCGCCTCTTCTAAGGCAGCCTAAGAACTCTCTTTCAACAGATAAACTTGATAACATTTTATTTTTTGTCCACTGCTTTCCCATTTCAATCTCATTTGCACCCATCAACATTTCTTTTGAAAAGTGTTTAATAAAGCCTAGGTAATCTCGTTTATTCGATGATGCAACTAACTCATCCATCAATGGATCTGCAATTTCAAGTATTTCTTCGTTAGTTTTCTCAAGAAGATTCATTTAGTTCACCTAGTAGTTTTTAAGTTTGGGTTGTATGATAATCTAATAGCATTATTATTGGGGCCTCAAATTGAGACCCCAGTTCTAGATGCTTTAAATCTGATTAATCAACTATATGATAAAGGGGTGCTTTTTCCATAGTCCATTTAGCAGTTTTTGGATCACGTCTAGAAACAGTTAGGCAATGCCAGTTCTCATCATCTAGTTTCATGTGATCGCCTCTATAGTAATAACCTGGCCAGCGTGTTTCTTCACGAAATAATGTATGCTGTGCAACACATTCTGAAGTAATTGTACGATGTTTTAATTCCCATCCACGCATAAGCTGATGAAGATCTTCAGCACCTATATGTTCAAGATCTTCTTGCAATATTTCTAAGAGCTCAATACATTTAGTAAGTAGGTTTCCATTCGTCATATAGTTAACACCAATACCACCACAATATTCATCCATAATTTTCTCAAGGCGTTGGAGCCCTTGAATAGGTAATATATAGCTTGGCGACACTGTACCAGCAGTAATTTCATTACGACCTACTGTATAGTTTTCTAATGGCTTATAAATAATCTCTTTCAGATCATCACACTGTTTATTACTAACTTGAATCTTATCATCACCCATATCTTGGATATATTTAACGGCTGCTTTTGCAGCTATCCTGCCTTCAGTAAACGAGCCTGAAGAAAATTTATGGGCAGTTCCACCAACAGTATCACCAGCACCAAAGAGGCCTTCAACAGTTAGCATTCGGTTGTATCCCCAGAAATACTCAGGCGGGGAAATATCTTCAGGACCACTGACCCATGCACCAGAACAAGTAGCATGAGAGCCCATTACGTAGGGTTCAGATGTAGTTAGTTCAGGATTAGTATATTTAGGATCAATGTTTTGAGAGGCCCAAACAACTGCTTGACCGACAGTCATTCCTAGGAAGTTTTCCCATCCAATTACTTCTAGATGCGGGTCTTGAAAGGCTTCCATGGTGACCATGTGAATTGGTCCTCTACCAGCTTTAACTTCTTCTATAAACGCATGGTTTCGTAGACATGTAGGCGTCGGCGTGTGATCAATATATTCACCAACCATAGCTTTAGTATGTTCATACCATTTAGATTCGTACTCTTCACCGTAAGTATTTTGAGTATATGTTTTGAGGTGGAGAAAATATGCACCCACTGGCCCATAACCATCTTTAAATCGCGTTAACACAATTCGGTTTTCCATTTGTGTCATCTTAGCGCCTACCTGAATTGGAAGGGCATAGGCTGAACCACTGCTCCACGGAGCATACCAAGTCCTTCCCATTCCTTCACCTACTGAACGAGGCTTAAAGATATGAGAGGCACCACCTGCTCCTACAATTACTGCTTTGGCACGGAAAACATGATAATCACCAGTACGGCAATTAAAGCCAACTGCTCCACCAACTCTATTTTCCTTAGCCTCATCCATTAAAAGATGCGTAATCATAATTCGGTTATAAATTTTGTCTACTGACTTGCGCGCCGCTTCTGCAACGATAGGTTTGTAGCTTTCACCGTGAATCATTATTTGCCATTTACCTTCGCGCTGGTAACGACCAGTCTCTTCATTTCTCATAATGGGTAGGCCCCATTCTTCAAATTTGTGAACGGCAGAGTCAACATGTCGAGCCATATCAAAAGCAAGGTCCTCACGAACTAATCCCATCAAATCATTACGTGCATATCGAACATGGTCTTCGGGTTGGTTTTCATCCCACTGCATTCCCATATAGCAGTTGATCGCATAAAGGCCTTGAGCTACTGCACCACTTCGATCAATGTTTGCCTTTTCGGCACATATAATTCTCATATCACGGCCCCAATATCTAGCCTCATAAGAAGCACCAGTTCCAGCCATACCTCCACCAACAACTAATATATCGCAGTCTTCCCAAACAGTTTTTCTCTTAGCCATTAGTAGTAAACTCCCTCTTTTAGCTTATCTTTATTTATTACGGGTAATCCAGTTTCAATGTTAAGAGCATCTGGCTCAAAACATAAAAGTTGTGAATCAAGTGCTGCTTGATCAGGAACTTCTAAGTCCGCAAGTTTTGGAATTTTTTCACCCCATGGTTGCGTCGTAATTGGGGAAACAAAGTTTTTCTCACGACCATCTCTAAATTTAATTTTCCAAGAGATAGTTCCTTTTTCTTCTTCACGAAGAACTCTTACGCTATGGCCCATTGGAGCAAAGTCAGCATAACCTCTTACATCAATTGCATTTTGAGGGCATGCTTTAACACACGAGTAACACTCCCAGCAAAAGTTTGGCTCAATATTGACTGCACGTCGAATAGTCTTGTCAATGTGCATAATGTCAGATGGACAGATATCTACACAGTGTCCACAGCCATCGCATCTAGTCATGTATACAAAAGTTGGCATAATATTTTCTCCGAAAATTAGTTATTATTAGTAATGTCTTGGCGCTTCGCGCTTAATTCCAAGGCCAAATTTCTCTGGCATGTCAGCAGGCTCTGGAAGGTTCTCTCTTGAACCATCAGCTTTAGTAACTCGTTTTTGAAAAGCTGCAGCAGGCTTATAAAACATGTGGGCAAATTTTGACCATAAGACGCCACCAAATAGAACAGTGCTAGCCCCAATGAATAGCCCAAAAAATAGAGTTTGCCAGATATTAATTCCATTGGACTGCATATAAGACCATAGGAGTGCAAAAGTAGCCATAGCTAGGAGCGATAGAACAAATAAGTCTGCCCTAATTACTCTGTACCACTTATTACCTTCAGCCGCAACATCAACTCTTATAAAGAACCAAAACCAATAACCACCAACACAAAGCATAGCTGCACCTAAATGCCATGCTAATGGCCAAATTGAAGGAGTCATTGTGTTGGGAGTTGAGTAAGAAAAAATCATTACAACCGTCGCAACGACAAAAATTATAAATCCATACATTGTTAGAAGGTGAGCCAATCTTCTTCTAGTACTGCAAAACTCTGACGAAGTTAAGATTTCATTAGTTGCAGTTTTAAAAGCAATAGAAACTTTTTCTCCAGAGCCTACATTTCTGGTTGCAGATTTTTTTGCTTTAACTGAGTTGTTGAAGAAATATTTAGCACTCTTTTTATGAACCACATCAAAAAGCGTTGCACCTATAACAAGAACAAACATTGCAATTACATAAGTTTGCATTACAGAAGATGGAATAAATGCTGAAATTTCAGAAAATGGGTTAATAGATATCATATTATATTTTTCCTTTTTTTTGTTGTATTATGGAGGCCCTTATCCATAATAAATTCACTATATTTCCGAGCATGAGATTGTAGAATATTTGCGCATTTGTAATTCAATTTTTATAGAACCAGAAAACTCATAACTAATAGACCAGAATTGTTGATTAAATTCAATTTCATCTTCATCTATTTCGCAGAATGCCCTTTAAGTTCAACTTTTACTTTGTCACTTTCTTTAATTTCAGAATAGTACTTACGAAGAATTTCGACAACTTCAGGTCTTGAAAAATTATCAGGAACTTCTAGGTTTTCACTAAGAAGATGTCTTAATTTAGAGCCTGAAAGCATTAGCCTGTCTTCCTGCTCATGTGGGCAAGTTTTCATGCTTGACATTCCAGCACATTTTTCACACCAAAATGTCCAATCAATCTTTAAGGGCTTAGTAACCAGACCATTGTCAATTTCATCAAAAATATTGTGAGCATCAAATGGTCCATAATAATCTCCAACACCCGCATGATCACGTCCTACTATAAGATGAGAGCACCCATAATTTTGTCTGAATAGTGCATGAAGTAATGCCTCCCTTGGGCCAGCGTATCTCATGTCCAATGGGTATCCAGATTGGAGAACAGTGTTATCTACAAAGTAATTTTCAATTAATGCTGAAATAGATTTAGACCGAACATCAGCAGGAATATCACCTGGTTTTAGTTCTCCTAAAGTTGAATGAATCATTACTCCATCGCATATTTCTATAGCAATTTTAGCTAGATACTCATGTGAGCGATGCATAGGGTTACGAGTTTGAAATGCAGCTATAGTAGACCATTCTTTTTTAACAAAGTATGCGCGTGTTTCAGAAGGTGTCATGTAAAGCTCGCCATATTGATTTGGGAATCCTCCATCTGATAAAACTTTTACAGCTCCAGCAAGATTGTATTTACCTTGTGCCATAACTAAGGCAACACCAGGATGTTTTATGTCGTTAGTCTTGAATACTTCATTGCACTCTAGCTCTTTGTCAATTAAGTATTTTTCAGAAATAAGCATTGTAGCGATAACTGCATTATTTTTTTCATACACAATAGCAACTTCTTGACCAACTTTTAAATCTTCATTATCAGTAGAAAGTGTTATTGGGATAGGCCAAAAAGTTCCATTATCCAGTACCATATTTTTACACACACTTAGCCAGTCAGCTTTACCCATGAAACCTTCAAGAGGAGTAAAACCACCAATACCAAGCATGATCAAATCACCAAACTCTCTTGATGAACAAGACAATTTATCCATTGAGTCTATTTTTTTCAGCTCTGAATTTAATGCATCTCCACTTAATGTGAGGATTTTGAGTTCATTGCTTGCGTGGGGCGGCACTAATTGAGACATAAATTAATTATTTGTTAAATAGTTTTAATAGATTTTTTAAACTCATATATATGAGTTATCAATATGTTATTATAGGTTTAATTGTTTAAATATGTCAATTAAAACTTGACCTATTTGGCAATCATTTGTTAGTATAAAAAGTATACATGAATTAATATATATCTTTTATTTTTTTTCTGATTAATTACACACTTCAATCGCTTTTTAAATTATTAAAATTGTGCCAATGATTCGTTCTGCATTAACAATATCGCTGCCAATTCTATTTGGTTTTGTACCTTTAGGAATTGCATTTGGTCTGCTGTTCCAGGAGCTCGGTTACCCATGGTATTTCGCATCCTTGATGGCCGTCTTTGTATATGCAGGAGCTGCTCAGTTTATGGCAATTGGACTTCTCTCTTCTGGAATAGGCTTATTAGAAATTGCAATTTCAACATTTTTCTTAAACTCAAGGCATATGTTCTATGGCCTTGCCTTCCTTCAAAGTTTTGGTAATTGGAATCTTAGAAAGTTATATTTAATATTTGGTCTAACGGATGAGACCTATGCGCTTATGACCACAATTAAGGTTCCTAAAAACTTTACTAAGGAGCGTTATTATTTCTTCATAACTTTATTTGCCCAATTATATTGGGTGCTGGGATGCACTATCGGTGCCTTAGCAGCCAATGCTTTGTCATTCAATACGAGTGGAATGGAGTTTGCAGCGACTGCTTTGTTTGTGGTTTTGCTTATTGAGCAGTGGGTGAAGGTGAAAAGGTTGCTACCGTTTGTCATCGCATTCATCGCCTCTGCTATTGCTTTATTATTTTTTATAAAACACATGCTTTTGGTTGCCATTATTCTTTCAATCGCATCAATAGTTTTATTTCGATTATTCAAAATACAGCCCAATGAATGAAATAAATTATCTTCTAGCTGCTATGCTTGTGATGACAGTGGCAACTTATATTACAAGGCTGACGCCATTTTTACTTTTTAGTAAAGGCCAAGAAAGCTCTTTATTTAATTACATTTCTAAAAGCACACCGCCAATGGTGATGACAATACTTGTAATTTATATGCTAAAGGATGTTGAGTACTTAACATTTGAAATTGTCTATACATTTATTGCATTACTAGTAACTACTGGACTTCATATTTATAAAAGAAATGCTCTGTTAAGTATTGTTAGCGGAACGATTGTTTATATGATCTTTGTTCAAACTTAGCGCAACTTAATAGTATTAAATATTACCTGAGATCTTTGAGTACATATGAAATACTATATAATCTGACACCCATTAATAAACGACTCATTTTAAACTTATAATCCTATGTTTCAATTAGCCAAAATTTTCCCTTTTATAGTATGGTTTAGACTGACCACTATAGAGACAATTAAGGCTGATTTTTTTGCAGGATTGACAGGTGCTATTATTGTCCTTCCTCAAAGTGTTGCCTTTGCAACAATTGCAGGAATGCCACCAGAATATGGCCTTTATACAGCGATGGTTATTCCTATAGTTGCTGCTCTTTTTGGCTCGTCTTTCCATTTAGTTTCTGGCCCGACCACAGCTATTTCAATTGTTGTTTTTGCAGCAGTCAGTAAGTATGCTGAACCTGGCAGTGCAGAATTTGTATCGCTAGCTTTGACGCTGACCTTTTTGGCGGGAGTGTACCAACTAGTTTTTGGACTTGCTAAATTTGGTATGTTGGTAAATTTTGTTTCACATAATGTTGTTATCGGTTTTACAGCTGGCGCAGCGCTATTGATTGCAAGCAGTCAAATCCCCTATATTGTAGGTATTGATATCCCCAGAGGAGAGGACTTTCTTAATACCTGGTTTGATATTTATACTGGAGTTGGGGAATTTAATATCTATCTTTTAATTGTTGGTCTTGGGACTTTAGTCACTGCGATAGTTGTTAAAATTTTAAAACCAAAATTTCCTAATTTGTTAATTGGCATGCTTGTTGGTGGGCTACTGGCTTTTTACTTGGGCGGCTTTACTGACAGCATAAAAACTGTCGGAGCAATGCCGGCTTACTTTCCTCCATTATCAACGCCTGACTTTTCGTTAAACTCATTAAAGGCGCTTGCACCAGAGGCATTTGCAATTGCACTTTTAGGTCTTATTGAAGCTTCATCGATTGGAAGGTCAATTGCTACTAAATCAAATCAAAGGATTAATGCGAATCAGGAGTTTATTGGTCAGGGGACATCAAATATTGTAGGAAGCTTTTTCTCAAGTTATGCCTCTTCGGGCTCTTTCACAAGGTCAGGTGTTAATTTTGAATCTGGAGCAAGAACGCCTTTATCTGCAATTCTTGCAGCACTTTTTCTAATGGCGATTGTGTTTTTAGTTGCACCACTAATTTCGTATTTACCCCTTGCAGCAATGGCAGGAGTTATTCTTCTTGTTGCATATAACCTCATAGATTTTAAAAATATTAAAAAAACGTTTACGTACAGCAAATCAGAGAGTGTTATCTTTACGGCAACATTTCTAGCAACTTTGTTATTTGAGCTAGAGTTTGCTATATATCTTGGAGTACTTTTATCTTTAATGCTTTTTATTGCCAAGACATCCACACCAGATGTTCATACACTTGCATTTGGGACTCCTCCAGGAGAGGGCGATAGAAGGTTGCAAAGTATTAGAAAGGCGCCTTTAGTGCAATGCCCACAGCTCAAGATAATTCGTATTGATATGTCAATATATTTTGGCTCAATAAACCACATTCAAAAACAAATAAGTCAGATCGTTGATAATCAGAGAATTTATCATATTTTGATTGTTGCAAGTGGCGTTAATTTTATTGATCTAGCTGGCGTAGAGGCGCTTCTAATTGAAAATAAACGTTTAAAAGCCCAGAATGGTAGTTTATATTTTGTTGCTGTGAAATCTACAGCCTTTGAGTTTATGGAAAAAGTAAATTTTGTGAATGAGATTGGCAGAGATAACTTTTTTGATTCAAAAGCAGAGGCCATTAATGTTTTGTATGGCCGGCTTGATAAGAGTAAATGCGAAAAGTGCCAAGCACTAGTTTTTAAAGAATGTAATTAATAGATTTTTCCAATAAAAAAGCTCGACTGCATCGAGCTTTTTTTGATTGGAGGCTGGGACCGGAGTCGAACCGGTCTATAAGGCTTTGCAGGCCCCTGCATAACCGCTTTGCTACCCAGCCAATTGAGGTTAAATTAAAAAAAAGCCTTGTTATCAAGACCAATACAAGCACTTAGAGTATGGAGCGGGAAACGAGATTCGAACTCGCGACATTCACGTTGGCAACGTGATGCTCTACCAGCTGAGCTATTCCCGCACAAGGTTGGAAATTATAGTGTTTTTTTTCTAACTGTCAAATGTTTTTAGCCCTGCAATTAGATATTTTACACCTGACCAGAGCGTCAGAATTGTTGCAGCAAAGAGAAGGACGCGGCCCATTATATTTATCTCATTAAATGTAAAAACCAATAGAGGCTGATGAATCAAAAGAAATAGTATTGCAATCATTTGGACAAATGTTTTTGATTTCCCTATCCATGACACAGCAACTTTTGCTCTTTTACCAATTTCACTCATCCATTCTCTCAACGCAGAAACAAGAATTTCTCTCGAGATTATGATTATTGATGGAATTGTGATATACCACGTGTGGTAGTAATCTATTAGAAGAATAAGTGCTGTACAAACCATCAGCTTGTCTGCCACTGGATCAAGAAATGCCCCAAGCGCAGTTTCTTGGTTGAGTCTTCTGGCTAAGAATCCATCTATAAAGTCAGTCGCACTGATAATTATATAAATTGCAATAATAGAATTATTAATCCAGCTAAGTGGCTCTCCATCCAGATAGTTTGGCTGTAAATAAAATAAACCAATAAAGATAGGAATCAAACAGATTCTTGATAGGGTAATTAAATTAGGAAGAGTCATCATAAGGCTAATTCTATCAAAGACTCGAAGTGTTTAGAGCAAACTTATTCAAATGTTGGTGCGCTCGGCAGGATTTGAACCTGCAACCGCTCGGTTCGTAGCCGAGTACTCTATCCAGTTGAGCCACGAGCGCAGCAGCGTAATTATCGCCATGTTTCATGCAAACGTCAAGAAGAGTTTGAGGTATTTATTAAATTATCAACCAATTTATTAAGCTCCATCATTCTTGAGCCTTTTATTAAAATTGTAGCGCCTTGATGATGATTTTCTATCTCATTAAATATAGATTCAATATCCTCAAAATAGCTGCCTTTATAGTATTGAGCCTCTTGACCAATTGTTAGAAGATTATCAATATTTTGTTCACGCGCATAATCTCCAATTTGTTGATGAAGTTTTTTTGAATCTTTACCAAGCTCTGCCATTGCTCCCAGAACTAAAACTTTCTTTCCAGGAAATTGTTTAAGTGAGTCAATTGCAGCTTTCATTGATTGAGGATTTGCATTATAACTATCATCAAGTATAGTGAAATTTTGAAGTTTAATTAATTCTAGTCGCCCTTTTTCAGGCGCTGAGTTCTCAAGACCTTTTTTTATCACCTTAGGGCTAACCCCAAGCTTAAGGGCACAAGCTGAGGCTGCTAATGCATTATCTATTTGATGTAAGCCAATCATTGATAGAGTTATATTTTCAGAGCTAAGATTAAAGTTAAGATTAAAGTTTACAGTGGAATTAGTTTGCTTAACATCACTGGCATATATGTCACTTTCATTACCAAAAAAAGTCAGAGCTTTAGTGTTAGACATTTTTTCCCAGATATTGATATGAGGTGAGGATTTATTAACGATTGCAATTCCGTCTTTAGATAAAGATTCGAGAATCTCCCCTTTTGCTTTTACTAAGTTTTTTTCACTGCCAAACTCTCCAAGGTGGGCGTTATTCGCATTTGTAATGATTGCAATATCTGGCTGAGCCAACTTGCACAATAGCGCAATTTCATTTACATGATTTGCGCCCATTTCAATAATGCAGAATTGGTGATTTTTTTCAAGTTCTAAAAGTGTTTTAGGAACGCCTAAGTGATTATTAAGATTACCTTTAGTTGAAAGTGTTGGGCCTTGAAGGGACAAGATTGAGTGAAGCATGTTTTTTGTTGAGGTTTTTCCATTACTTCCAGTAATTGCAATTACAATTGGCGAGTGTGATTGACGATGCCAAGCGGCTAATTTTTGGTATGCTATTTCTGAATTACTAACTTCAATAGTAGGTAAATTTGAGTTAACTTTTTTATGAGTAATAGCTGCACTAGCACCTAAATCTTCTGCTTGTTCAATAAAGTTATGACCATCAAAATTTTCACCTTCAAGCGCAATAAAAAGTTTTCCAGAAATTTCACCTCGAGTGTCAGTACAAATGCCCTGAAAGTTGATCGCTTTATCTGAGCTTGATTTACCACTAATAATTTTGTTTATTTTATCGGTGTCAGATGAAAGCATCTAATGCAACCTCAATATCACTGAACTGAAAAATTTGATCACCAATAGTTTGTGTTGTTTCGTGACCCTTGCCTGCTATAAGTAATAACTCATCTTCCCCCAAGGTTTTTACTGCCGTTTCTATTGCATGTTTTCGATCTAAGATTACCTGAACATCATTCTCTACTTTAATTCCGCCAAGTATATCTTCAATAATTTTTTCTGGACTTTCGCTTCTTGGATTATCGTTTGTAAGAATTATGCTTTCAGCATCCTCACTTGCGATTTTTCCCATTAACTGCCTCTTAGTTTTATCCCTATCACCGCCGCACCCAAAAAGCACTCTGATTTTAAATTCAGGATAGTGTGTCCTAAGAGATGCAAGGGCATTGTCGAGTGCATCGGGTGTGTGTGCATAGTCAATCCAAATATGGCTGTTTTCAAGTTGCTGCATTCTGCCAGGCGGCGGAGAAAGTTTTGCAAGAAAAGGAATAATTTGATCGTCACTATATCCCAAACATTTAACACTAGTGTATGCTGCAAGAGCATTTGAAAGATTAAACTCACCTATTAAGGGTAACTCAAAAACGTAATTATTGAGCTGACAAATAAAACCATTCTCACTATTTTTATAGAATTCTAAATCATCGATTCCAAAGGTAAGTGAATCTTTGTCAGAGGCAGTATCTAAAAAATATTGATGATTTTCATCATCCCTATTAATAATTGCTTTTTTTGAAAAACCATTCGTAAATAATTTACCTTTGGCCTCTTTATAATTACCCATTGTTTGATGATAATCAAGATGATCTTGCGTCAAGTTGGTAAAGATGCCCTGAACAAATGACAGCCCTTCAAGCCGATCTTGCATGAGCGCATGCGAAGAGGCCTCAATAATGGCTAGTTTAATTCCCTGGCTGCTGTATTCTTCAAGTGAGCTGTATATTGAGAAGATGTCTGGTGTTGTGTTTATACTTTTCTTTTCAACCTTGCTGATTCCAAGAGTCCCAATGACGCCATTATTAACTTCTAAGAAGTCTAGTAGCTGTGAAATGTAATGACTGACAGACGTCTTACCATTTGTACCCGTGACTGCAATGAGATCAACATCCTTTGCTTTGGTGTAGAAATTTTGAGCAAGCCCAGAAAGGTGAGGCTTGAGGTTATCAATTCTGATGGTTGGGACGCCGCAATCAACATCTCTTCCCTCAATTAAAACCGCTATGCAGCCATTTTCAATTGCACTGTCGATATACTCAGCCCCATGACTTTTTTCACCTTGAAGGGCAATAAACAAATCACCCTTAGTAAGTGTTTTCGTATTGAGTGACAGACCAGAAACATCAAATGCTTCAGTAGTTTCAGCAATATTGGATAAAAGGATTTTAATGTCCATTGTTATTAAAACCTATAAAGCTAATGGTCAACTTACTAAAATAATTTCGCTTGAATCAAGGTATGCATGTTGATTGCGCCAACTATATTGCTACTTGAGTCAACAACTGGCAATGAGTTTAGGCTGTATTTTTCCATTAATTGCATTGCGTTTAATGCGGGCTCTTGAGGCTTAATGGACTTACAATCTTTGGTCATGACATCTTGAATGGTTAATTTTTGAAAATCTACATTAGACCCTAATACCCTTCTTAAGTCACCATCAGTAAATATGCCTACGAGCTTTTCATTTTCAGCAATGAGGACCATCCCAAGTGCCTTTTCACTCATAACTAAAAGGCTATCAATAAGCAGCGTATCTTTATTGACCTTTGGTATATCTTTCCCTGATTTCATAATGCTGGAGACAAGCGTGAGTAGTCTCCTGCCTAGCGAGCCTGAAGGATGAGACATGGCAAAATCTTCTGATGTGAAATTATTTAAGGACATAAGCGAGACAGCAATTGCATCACCCATAACCAAGGTTGCGGTAGTACTTGAGGTTGGCGCTAAATTGTTAGGACATGCTTCATTATCGACACTTATATCTATATGAAAATCACTTGATGAGGCGATCAAAGATTTAGCATTTCCTGTCATACTGATGATAGACACATTCATTCTTTTGATCCCTGGGAGTAATGAGATAATCTCATCTGATTCTCCAGAATAGGAAATCATGATAACCACATCATCATGACTAATCATCCCTAGGTCGCCATGCCCAGCCTCAGCTGGATGTAAATAGAAAGCAGGTGTCCCTGTTGATGCAAGAGTGGAAGAGATTTTTTTGGCGATATGGCCTGATTTACCCATCCCAATTAGAACAACTTTCCCCATACAGTTTTTAAGAATTTGGCAAACCTCATCAAAATTTTGATCAATTCTGTCCTTAAGTTTTAAAACAGAATCAGCTTCAGTTTGGATGACTTCTTTAGCAATATCGTTTATTGATTTACCCACAGGCATAGTAGAATTGGTCTTTGTTGTGTACTGATAGATTATAAATATTATTTAACATGTATGGGTTATATAATTATTTCTTAATTTGAAATATAATCTTGGTATGGGAAAACTTTTACCGTTTATATTATCTGAGCTATTTCAATGGAATTAAAAAACAAAGTTCTGTTCGTTTGTATGGGCAATATTTGTCGCTCACCAACAGCGGAAGGTGTTTTTCGATCAATTGTTGAAAAAAATAGTAAATCTCAACATTTTGAAATAGATTCGGCTGGGACTCATGCATACCATATAGGTAATTCCCCTGATCAAAGGTCTCAACAAGCCGCTATGAATCATGGTGTTGATCTATCAAGCCAGAGAGCGAGGCACGTTCATGAGAGTGATTTTTATTATTATGACTACATTGTTGCGATGGATTCTGACAACCTCGAGAGGTTGAAATCAATCCAACCTTCAGATAGTCATTCAAAGATTAAATTAATGTTAAATTACTCCAAAGAACATTATGGTGCTAGTGTTCCTGATCCCTATTATGAGGGAAAGTTTGATGAAGTCTTTGAGATGCTTTACTCAGCTTGCACATCATTTTTTGAAAGTATAGTAAAAAAAGACTAATATTCATTGACATTCGAGTCAGCACCAAAGTATAATTGCCCGCTTTATTGACCCCGCTATGTGGGCGAAAAATTAAATATACATTGGAGTATAAACCTTTATGTCAACGATTAACCAATTGGTAAGAAAGCCAAGAAGTAAGAAGATTGTTAAAACTGGTGTCCCAGCGTTGGACAGTTGCCCACAAAAACGTGGAGTATGCACTCGAGTTTATACAACAACACCAAAGAAACCTAACTCTGCTTTAAGAAAAGTTGCTCGTGTCAGATTAACTAATTCTGCTGAAGTTACAACTTATATTGGCGGTGAAGGACATAACTTACAAGAACACTCAGTGATTCTTATTCGTGGTGGTCGTGTTAAAGATTTACCTGGTGTTCGTTACCACACTGTTCGTGGAGCATTAGATACAACTGGTGTAGATGGAAGAATGCAAGGCAGATCAAAATACGGTACAAAAAAACCAAAAACATAATTTATTAAGAGAAGACTAATATGAGAAGAAGAGCCGCCCCAAAAAGATTAATATTGCCAGATCCTAAGTATCATGATCTTGTGCTAGCTAAGTTTGTAAATATTCTTATGCTAGATGGTAAAAAATCAGTTGCTGAAAAGATTGTTTATGATGCACTGGATACAATTGAATCTAAAGGAAACGCAGAACCAGTTGAAACATTTAAAAAAGCTCTTGAAAATATTGGTCCAGCAGTTGAAATCAAATCTCGTCGTGTTGGTGGCTCTACATATCAGGTTCCAGTTGAAGTAAGATCAGATCGTAAAGTTGCTTTGGCGATGCGTTGGATTATCGAAGCATCAAGAAAGCGTGGTGAAAAAGGAATGAAGCTTAGGTTGGCAGGCGAAGTGCTAGATGCAGTTCAAAACCGTGGTACTGCATTTAAGAAAAAAGAAGACACTCATAGAATGGCGGATGCTAATAAAGCATTTGCTCATTTCCGCTGGTAATTTAAGGACTCAATCATGGCAAGAATTACTCCAATTAATCGTTATCGTAACGTTGGTATCATGGCACATATTGATGCTGGAAAGACGACGACTACTGAACGCATACTTTTATATACAGGACGTACTCATAAAATTGGTGAAGTCCATGATGGAAGTGCAACAATGGACTGGATGGAGCAAGAGCAGGAGCGAGGTATTACAATTACTTCAGCTGCAACTACTTGTTTCTGGAAGGGAATGGATGGTCAGTTTGAAGATCACCGAATCAATATTATTGATACCCCAGGCCACGTTGATTTCACGATTGAAGTTGAAAGGTCATTAAAAGTATTAGACGGCGCTTGCGCCGTTTTTTGTGCTGTGGGCGGTGTAGAGCCTCAATCTGAAACAGTTTGGAGACAAGCAAATAAATATAACGTTCCTAGAATTGGCTTTGTTAACAAGATGGACAGAGCAGGCGCGGATTTTTTACGTGTATGCGACCAAATTAAAATAAGATTAGGTGCTAATCCTGTTCCGATGCAAATTGCTATTGGTGCAGAAGATGCCTTTGA
This sequence comes from Candidatus Pseudothioglobus aerophilus, assembly GCA_014384565.1. Classification (GTDB taxonomy): domain Bacteria; phylum Pseudomonadota; class Gammaproteobacteria; order PS1; family Pseudothioglobaceae; genus Pseudothioglobus; species Pseudothioglobus aerophilus. Next base: position 1,618 of record JACNFO010000042.1, on the reverse strand, counting down.
AGGCGTAGTTGATCTTATTCGTATGAAAGCCATTTATTGGAATGAAGAAGACCAAGGTGCAACATATGAAGTGAAAGATATCCCTGCTAATTTGCAAGATCTTGCAGATGAGAAACGTGAATTCATGATGGAATCTGCAGCAGAGGCTAACGAAGTACTTATGGAGAAGTACCTTGATGACGGTGAATTGACTCCTGATGAAATTAAAGAAGGTATCCGCCTTCAAACTATTGCAAATCAAATTATTCCAATGTTTTGTGGTACAGCTTTTAAAAATAAAGGCGTCCAAGCTGTGCTAGACGCTATGGTAATGTATATGCCTTCTCCAGAAGAAGTGGACCCTATTTCTGGAATATTAGATGATGCTGCTGAATCAGAAGGAGTTAGGCCTCCTAAGGATGATGAGCCTTTTGCAGCCCTAGCTTTTAAAATTGCGACAGACCCTTTTGTTGGTAACCTAACTTTCTTTAGGGTTTACTCTGGTGTTTTGAAGTCAGGTGATTTTGTCTATAACTCATCTAAAGGCAAGAAAGAGCGTATCGGCCGAATTGTGCAAATGCACTCTAACGATCGTGAAGAAATTAAAGAGGTAAGAGCTGGAGATATTGCTGCAGCTATTGGCCTCAAAGATGTGACGACTGGTGACACACTATGTGACATGAAAGATAAAATTATTCTTGAAAGAATGGAATTCCCTGAGCCAGTAATTGCTGTTGCAGTTGAGCCTAAAACTAAAGTTGACCAAGAAAAGATGGGTATTGCTTTAGGCAAGTTAGCAAATGAAGATCCTTCTTTTAGGGTTTCTACAGATGAAGAGTCTGGACAAACAATTATTGCAGGTATGGGCGAGCTTCACTTGGATATTATTGTTGATCGTATGATGCGTGAATTTGATGTTGGGTGTAATGTTGGCGCCCCTCAAGTAGCGTACCGTGAAACAATTACTAAGCTTGTTGAGCACGAACATAAATTTGCAAAACAATCTGGTGGTCGTGGTCAGTATGGTCATGTTTATCTTAGAATAGAGCCACAAGAGCCTGGTGCGGGCTATGAATTCGTTGATGAAATTAAAGGTGGTGTTATTCCCAAGGAATATGTACCTGCAGTTAACAAAGGTGTTCAAGAGCAAATGCAAAACGGCGTTATTGCTGGATTCCCATTAGTTGATGTTAAAGTTACTGTCTATGATGGTTCTTATCATGATGTAGATTCTAACGAAATGGCGTTTAAAATTGCAGCCTCTATGTGCATTAGAGAAGGCGTTAAACTTGCTAATCCACAATTACTAGAGCCAATGATGAAAGTTGAAGTATCAACACCTGAGGATTATATGGGTGATGTTATGGGTGATTTAAATCGAAGAAGAGGTATTGTAAGTGCTATGGACGACACTCCAGCTGGGAAACAAATCAAGGCTGAAGTTCCTTTAGCAGAAATGTTTGGATATGCAACGGATCTTCGTTCGATGTCCCAAGGGCGTGCAAATTACTCTATGGAGTTTGCTAAATATACTGCTGCTCCAAGGAATGTTGCTGAAGATGTTATTGAAAAATTAAATACTTAATAGGGGATTAGAAATGGCAAAAGAGAAATTTGAAAGAACCAAACCACACGTAAA
>JACNFO010000016.1 GCA_014384565.1 Candidatus Pseudothioglobus aerophilus | reverse complement strand
GCCATAGTTACTGCCTCATGAAGTTCTGGGTTAAATTTTTCATCAACAGGATTTATGGCCTCAACTCCAAATTTTTCAAGAGTGGACATAAAAACTTTATTTGTAAGCTCAATTCCTTCAATTGTATTTGCTAGAGTTGCATTTTCATCCATTGCTAGCTTAAGCCCCATTGAAAGAGAATCGTTGACCTCTAATAGGGCTTTAACGAAACCATCAAGCGCATATTTATGGGCATTCTCAAGATCTTTTGATGTACGTCTTTTAAGATTTTCCATCTCAGCTTGGGAGCGTAAAAGCTTATCCCAATTATCTTTTACAGATTGCTGTGCCTCTAAAAGCTGAGTCGCTAAATCTTCATTTTTGTTATCATCAAGTACATCTTCTTTAGCCTCATTAGAGGTTTCATCTTGAGTTTTTTGTTCTTTCTTTTTTGTCATTTTTTAACCAAACTAATGTATATTTAACATGTTATGTAGTTACTTTTTAGTATATTTCAAGGCCTATGTTTAATTCTATTGGCGTTATCTGTAAACCAAACGATTTTACCAGTCAAAAAACTGCCCTGGAGCTTGGTGTTCTCCTTAAAGATCTTGGGGTCGTTTTGTTGGAGGATCAAAAAGACTTTGAGAAAAATGCTGATCTAATTATTGTTGTCGGTGGTGACGGTACCATATTGAATACCGCAAGAACTTATGTAGATTTCAATATTCCTATACTTGGAGTTAATTTAGGACGCCTTGGTTTTCTAGCCGACGTTTCAGTTGACTCGATGGCGCCAGTTGTTAGTGCGGTTCTAAACGGTGAGTTTATTAAAGAGAAAAGATCACTTTTAAGCTGTCAAATTGAACAAAATGGTAAAGTATTGTCAAAACATTTGGCATTTAATGAGGTGGTGATTCATAGGAATGAAACTCCAAGAATGATAGAGTTTGAGCTGAATGTTGATGGTGACTTTGTGAACAATCAGAGGGCAGATGGAATTATAGTTACTACCCCTACTGGATCTACTGCTTATGCGCTTTCTAGTGGTGGTCCAATTATGCACCCGAGTACAAATGCGATTTGCCTAGTATCAATCAGCCCTCATACAATGAGCCATAGGCCGTTCATTCTTGATGGCGAAAGTGAGGTATTGATTACTCTTTTAGATTGCGAAGATAGCGCAACAATTAGCTTTGATGCTCAGTCCTCAGTTCATGCATCTGAAGGCGTTGCTCTAAGAGTGAAGCAACATGAAAATTTTGTCCATCTAATTCATCCAAAAGGTTACGACTATTTTGAAATTATCAGGTCAAAGCTTCATTGGGGCCAAAAAGTTTAATAAATTAAAGATATGCTTGAGCACTTACATGTAAAAAATTTAGTTGTTGTCGAAGACTTAAGTGTTGAATTTAAGTCTGGCATGACTGTTGTGACTGGTGAGACAGGCGCAGGTAAATCAATCTTAATTCAGGCATTAAGTTTAGTTGCTGGAGGGCGCTCTGATTCATCACTTGTTAGGAAAGGTGCAAGTAAAGCTGAAATTGTGGCTACATTTCGTTTGAATTTAGGAACTGAGCTTCAAACTTTTTTGGAGGGCTTGGATTTAGAAAATGAGAGTGAGAGTGAGTGTATCTTAAGAAGAGTTATTGCTTCAGATGGTAGGTCCCGTTCATATGTAAATGGCTCTAATGTGCCTTTATCAACACTAAAAGACATCGGCAGTTTTTTGATTGATATGCATGGCCAAAATGAACATCAATTGTTACTTCGAGCGAACCATCATCGCCTGCTACTTGATGATTATGCAGGTACTCAAAAGCAGTGTGAAGAAGTTAATAATATTGTCAATAATTATCAAGCGGTCAAGAATGAGGTTGAAGACTCACAAAATAACAACTCTCTCCTTGCAGCACAGAAAGATTTAATGTCCCATCAACTGAATGAACTTATTCAGGCTGAAATGACTCAAGATGAGCTAGATAATATTGAGGATGACTATAAAATCTCCACAAACGCAAACGAACTTGTTGAAAAAATTTCTAAGATAATAGACTGTCTTGACAATGAATCAGGCGTTAATAATGTGTTAATTGAAAGTGAAAACATTATTAATCAGTCGAAAGAGCTTGATTCACGCTTAGACACAATACATTCATTACTGGAAAGTGCCCAGCTTCAGGTCCAAGAAGGAATTTATGACTTGACAGATTACCTCGGTAAAATTAGCAGTCAAGAAGATAATTCAGTTGAACTTAGCTCTAGAATTAATGAGCTTCATGACCTTGGTCGCAAGCACAATTGTCAAATTCAAGGGCTACTTGAGGTGCAATCAGCTTTGCAAGAAAATCTAAATAGGTTAGGCTCATCGAGCGATAAGATGGATGAGTTATTACTCGCGCAAAGTAAACTTGAGAAAGAGTATTATGCTAAGTCAAAGTTATTGAGCGCTGAAAGGGTAATTGCTAGCAAATCTCTTTCAAAAGAGGTTACAAGCTTGATGCAAAAACTTGGAATGCCGGGAAGTGAAATTACTTTTAGCATTAACTCTTCTGAAGGGTCTGTAAGACTTAATGGTATGGAGGAAATTATCATTCTTACAAAAACTAACGCTGGGCAGGATTTTAAGCCACTAGGTAAAGTAGCCTCTGGTGGAGAGTTATCAAGAATATCTCTAGCACTTTCAGTTATCACAAGTAAAACTGAACTCACCCCATCCGTTGTGTTTGATGAAGTCGACGTTGGTATCAGTGGATCAGTTGCTGAAATTGTTGGCCAAATGTTAAAAAAATTATCAAATCGTTACCAAATTATTTGTGTAACCCATCTTGCTCAGGTTGCAGCGCAGGGACAAGATCATATGAAGGTTGTAAAAACGCAAAAAAATGGCTCAACTTTTACGCAAGTTGCAAGCCTTAGTCCAAAAGAACGAACGGATGAAGTTGCTAGAATCTTAGGCGGGATTAAGATAAGTGACAAAACCCGAATAGCAGCTGAAGAGATGATAAATTCAAGCTCTTAATCAACTTAAACTTTTTGAAAATAAGCTATAATAAATTACTTAAATTTATTTTACTCCACAGTAAATAAATTGTCCTTGTAAGACTTGACTATTAAACATTAAATTGTATAATATTGCGTTTGTGCATAGTCAGGGTGGATATCGAAAAAGTGAAATCAATAAGCTCACTTATTCAATACTTTCTCCTAGCTTTAATTGTTGTTTTTTATGCCACTGATGGTTTTGCAGTTGCCGCTTTTTATGGTGCCTTAGTAAGTTTAAGCAATACCTGGATATTTAATTGGTATACAAAAAAACAAAAAGCATTGGTTGATGCTGATGCACAAAGAAGCTTTAGGATGGCGGTCAGCAGCAGTATCAGTAGGATGCTTTCTCTAATCCTGCTAGCTTTAATTGGACTTGGTTTTTTAGAACTTGAGCCCGCAGCCCTCTGTTTGAGTTTAGTTGTTGGTCAGTTAGGATTTATATTAGATAGGTTAAGGCAAAAATAATGGCAAGTGGTGAACTAACATCTGGCGCTTATATAAAGCACCATTTACAAAATTTAACTTACGGAAAATTTCCAGATGGTCATTGGGGATTTGCTGAAAGTGCTTTAGAGGCAAAAGAAATGGGTTTCATGGCTTTCCATGTTGATACTCTTGGATTTTCTTTTATTTTAGGGGCGCTATTTTTATTCTTTTTTGCTAGAGCGGCAAAACGTGCTTCTATTGATGCTCCAAGCGGGTTTCAAAACTTTGTAGAAAGCATTATTGATTTCATTGATGAAAATGTACGTGGTTCTTTCAGTGGCAAAAATCCTATGGTTGCTCCACTGGCTTTGACGACATTTATTTGGATAGTCCTGATGAATACGATGGACTTGGTTCCTGTTGATTGGCTCCCATCTCTAGCTGTTGTGCTAGGAATTGATTTCCTAAAGGTGGTTCCAACGACTGATCCGAATGCAACATTTGGAATGTCTATTGGTATTTTCATATTGATTCTTTATTACAGTATTAAAGAAAAAGGCCTTGGTGGATTTGTAGGCGAACTAACGCTACATCCTTTTGGTAAATGGATGTTGCCTTTTAACTTCTTTTTAGAAGGGGTGAACTTACTGGCAAAGCCAGTTTCTCTTGCACTACGTTTATTTGGAAACATGTATGCCGGCGAAATGATCTTCATTCTAATTGCACTGTTGCCATTCTGGATTCAGTGGAGCCTGTCTTTACCGTGGGCTATTTTTCATATCTTAATTGTATTACTTCAGGCATTTATTTTTATGACTTTAGTAATTGTATATATGGATATGGCGCACCAAAAAGAGCATTAATTTTTTTTAATAGTTTTTATAAGTAGGAGTAAAAAATGGAACAAAGTATATTATTTTTAGCAGGATCTATTTTGATGGGTTTAGGCGCATTAGGCGCTGCTGTAGGTATCGGTATTCTTGGCGCTAGATTCATTGAAGGTGCTGCACGTCAGCCGGAACTTATTCCAATGTTAAGAACGCAAATGTTTATCGTTATGGGTCTTGTAGACGCGGTACCTATGATTGCAGTTGGTATATCAATGTATATATTGTTTGCGGTTGCTGGATAATTTGTATTCTTTTAATAATTAAGGGTATTAAGCTATGAACATTAACCTTACGCTCATTGGACAAACAATTATGTTTGCCATGTTTGTGCTGTTCTGCATGAAGTTTGTTTGGCCTCCACTCGTTGAGGCAATGGCCGCACGCAAAAAAGCTATTGAAGATGGATTAAAGGCTGCTGAACTAGGAAAAGAAGAGCATGCTTTAGCACAGAAAAATGCTGAAGATCTTATAGAAAGTACTAAAACTCAAGCTGCTGAAATTATTGCAAACGCGGATAAACAAGCTAATGTAATGATTGATAAAGCTAAAGGCACGGCTTCTGAAGAGGCTGATAAGATTAAAGCGCACGCTAAGTCTGAACTTGACCAAGAAGTTGTGAAAGCACGTAACGAGCTTAAAAATCAAGTTTCAACTTTGGTTATGCAGGGAGTCAACTCAGTTTTGGAGAAAGAAGTTGATTCTAAAGCACATAAAGATATGCTTTCTAAACTGTCTCAATCACTATAGGCTAAGACGATGGAATTATCAACAATTGCAAAGCCATACGCCCAAGCGATTTTTGAAATTGCTCAACAAAGCAATTCTGTCTCAGGATGGAGTGACTTTTTAGCGTCAGCTTCGTCGATTATGGCTGATAAAAATACAAAGACTTTCATTGCATCTCCAAGCAAAAGTAAAGATCAAAAATTTGATTTGATTTCTGCTTTAATTTTAAGGATGACTTCAAAAGAACTTAGTAAACAAGAGTCTGCTTTTATAAATCTTATTTTGAATAATGATCGTTCGAGTGCAATTAGCAGTATAGCGTATGCTTTTGATTCCGAAGTTTCTAATGCTAATAAGAGTAAGAACTTCAAAGTTATTAGTGCATTTGAGCTTAGTGAGGCTGAGCAAAAAGCAATCGTTGAAGATTTAACAAGTAAACATAAAACTACTGTATCAGTTGAAACTGAGATTGATGCGACCCTAAAAGGTGGCGTCATTATTAAAGAGGGTGATAAAGTAATTGATACATCAATTAAGGCAAAAGTAGATGCTCTAGGCGTCTCCTTGTCTGTAAATTAATTTTATAAAGAGAGGTTAGTTATGCAATTAAACGCTTCTGAAATCAGTGATTTAATTAAAAAAGAAATAGAGGGCTTTGACTTTTCAGCTGAAGCACGGACAGAAGGCACAGTAATTAGTGTAAGTGATGGAATCGTTCGTATTCATGGCTTAGCAGATGCTCAGTTTGGTGAGATGCTAGAGTTTCCAGGAAATACTTTTGGACTGGCACTTAACCTTGAGCAAGATTCTGTTGGTGCAGTTGTATTAGGTGACTACCTTCATATTTCAGAAGGCGACACGGTGAAGTGTACAAATCGAATTATGGAAGTCCCAGTTGGTAATGAGCTTCTTGGTCGTGTTGTTAATCCTCTTGGAGTTGATCTTGAAGGCAAGGGTGAGATTAAAACATCTGTTACTCGCCCAATTGAAGTAGTTGCTCCTGGCGTTATTGAAAGACAATCAGTTGACCAGCCAATTCAAACTGGAATTAAGGCAATTGATGCCATGGTTCCAATTGGACGTGGCCAGCGAGAGCTAATTATTGGTGATCGTCAGACCGGAAAAACTGCTGTTGCAATTGACGCGATTATTAATCAGAAAGGTACTGGTGTTAAATGTATTTATGTTGCGATTGGACAAAAAGCATCTTCTATAGCTACTGTTGTTCGTAAGCTAGAAGAGCATGGTGCATTAGAGCATACAATTATTGTTGCTGCGTCAGCTTCTGATTCTGCAGCCCTCCAGTATATTGCTCCTTACGCTGGATGCGCAATGGGCGAATATTTTAGAGACCGTGGCGAAGATGCACTAATCGTTTATGATGATTTGACTAAGCAAGCTTGGGCATATCGTCAAGTATCGCTTCTTTTAAAACGCCCACCAGGACGTGAAGCATATCCAGGTGATGTATTTTATCTTCACTCTCGTCTATTAGAAAGGGCATCAAGAGTTAATGCTGAGTATGTTGAAAAGGCAACCAATGGTGAAGTAAAAGGTAAGACAGGTTCTTTGACTGCGCTTCCTATTATTGAAACTCAAGCTGGAGACGTATCAGCATTTGTTCCAACAAATGTAATCTCAATTACGGATGGTCAAATTTTCTTAGAGACAGACCTATTTAACTCTGGTATTCGACCAGCAATTAATGCAGGCCTTTCAGTTTCTAGAGTTGGTGGTGCAGCACAAACTAAAATTGTTAAGAAGCTTGGTGGTAGTATTCGTCTTGATTTAGCGCAGTATCGTGAATTAGCGGCTTTTGCTCAGTTTGCATCAGATCTAGATGCTGAAACTAAAGCGCAAATTGATCGAGGAGTACGCGTAACTGAGCTAATGAAGCAGGCACAATATTCGCCTCTTAATGTAGCCGAAACTGCGGTATCACTTTTTGCTGCTAACTCTGGCGCACTGGATGATGTTGAAGCGAATAAAGTAGTTGCATTTGAAGGCGCGCTTCTAGCGTATTTGAATGCTAATAAGGTTGAATTGATGGCTTCTATAAATGAATCTGGTGATTACAATGATGATATATCAGCAAAACTTCAAGCTGCTATTAATGATTTTAAAGCTAATAATACCTGGTAGAAAGATATGGCAGTAGGCAAGGAAATTAGAACACAAATCGCGAGTATTAAAAATACTCAAAAGATTACGTCGGCCATGGAAATGGTTGCCGCTTCTAAGATGAAAAAAGCACAAGACAGAATGCTTGCTTCACGCCCGTATGCTGAAAAAATTCTTAATGTTATTGGGCATCTGACTCATGCGAATTCAGAGTTTAAGCATCCATATATGACTGCTTCATCTGACAATACACGTGTTGGAATTATAGTTATATCAAGTGATAGAGGTCTCTGTGGAGGATTAAACACTAATTTATTTAGAAGTCTTTTAAAAGATATTGCAGTATGGCAATCAGATAAAGTTGAAGTTGAGCTTTGTACGATTGGAAAAAAATCTACTTCATTTTTTAAAAATACAGGGCTTAAGATTAACGCTGTACTGACTGACATTGGAGACAAGCCTCAGTTTGATGATCTCTTAGGAACTATTAAAGTAATGCTGGACCGTTATGATGCAGGCGAGATTGATCAAATCAGGATTGCTTATAACAAGTTCGGAGGTACGATGACCCAGGTGCCAACTGTTAAGCAAATTGTTCCAATGGAGGTCACTGTTGAAGAAAGCAAAGACCACCACTGGGATTATATATATGAGCCAGATGCAGAGAGTGCACTAAGTGCTCTACTAGTAAGGTATATCGAGGCAATAGTCTATCAAGGAATTGTAGAAAACATTGCTTGTGAGCAGTCTTCTAGAATGATTGCGATGCATAGTGCTACAGAAAATGCAGGTGATATGATTGACGAGCTAGAATTAATTTATAACAAGGCAAGGCAGGCGGCTATTACTCAGGAAATTTCTGAGATTGTAGCAGGTGCTGCTGCTGTTTAAAGATTTAAAATAAGGAAAAGCAAATGAGTATAGGCAAAATTACACAAATTATTGGTGCGGTTATTGATGTCGAGTTTCCATCTGATTCAATACCTAAAATTTATCATGCACTCCATGTAACTAAAGCAAACCTTACTTTAGAGGTTCAGCAGCAACTTGGAGATAATGTTGTTAGAACAATTGCTATGGGTGGATCTGAAGGCCTACAACGTGGATTAGAAGTCACTAATACAGGTAAGGCAATCACTGTTCCTGTTGGAACAAAGACTCTTGGTCGAATTATGAATGTCCTTGGTGAGCCAATTGACAATGCTGGTGAAATTGGCCCAGAAGCTGAGTGGGAAATTCACCGCTCTGCTCCTGCATACGATGAACTAGCCCCTGCTACAGAATTACTAGAAACAGGCATTAAGGTAATTGACTTAGTTTGTCCATTTGCAAAAGGTGGTAAGGTTGGATTGTTTGGTGGTGCTGGTGTTGGAAAGACTGTAAACATGATGGAACTTATTCGTAACATTGCGATCGAGCATGCAGGATATTCCGTTTTTGCTGGTGTTGGTGAGCGAACTCGTGAAGGAAATGACTTCTATCATGAAATGAAGGACTCAAACGTATTGGATAAAGTATCACTAGTTTATGGCCAGATGAATGAGCCTCCGGGAAACAGACTTCGTGTTGCTTTAACTGGACTTACTATGGCTGAATATTTTCGTGATGAAGGGCGTGATGTGCTTCTATTTATTGATAATATTTACCGTTATACGCTTGCTGGAACTGAGGTATCAGCACTATTGGGACGTATGCCATCTGCGGTTGGTTACCAGCCAACACTTGCATCTGAAATGGGTGCGCTTCAGGAGAGAATTACGTCAACTAAAACTGGCTCTATTACTTCAATTCAAGCAGTATATGTTCCTGCGGATGACTTAACTGACCCATCTCCAGCAACAACATTTGCTCACTTAGATGCGACAGTAGTTCTTTCGCGCCAAGTAGCCGAGCTTGGTATTTATCCTGCTGTTGATCCGCTTGACTCAACTTCGCGTCAGCTTGATCCTCTAGTTGTTGGTCAAGAGCATTATGATGTGGCTCGTGGAGTTCAGGGCGTACTTCAGCGCTATAAAGAATTGAAAGATATTATTGCAATTCTTGGAATGGATGAGTTATCTGAGGAAGATAAGCAGACTGTATCTCGAGCTCGTAAGATTCAAAAATTCCTATCACAGCCTTTCTTCGTTGCTGAGGTATTTACAGGAGCTCCAGGTAAGTATGTTTCTCTGAAGGATACTATTTCAGGGTTTAAGGCTATTCTTGATGGTGAGCATGATGCAGTTCCAGAGCAAGCTTTTTATATGACTGGTTCTATTGAAGAAGTTAAGAAAAAGGCATTGGAGAAATCATAAATGGCAGTAATACATGTTGATGTAGTTTGCGCAACTGAGGAGATATATTCAGGTGAGGCAAAGTGTGTGTTTGCTCCAGCTACAATGGGTGAGATTGGTGTTTACCCCATGCATGTTCCTTTAATAAGTACACTGAAACCTGGTGAAGTCAGGGTTGAAACTGAAAATGGTGTTGAATCTATTTTTGTCTCTGGTGGCATCATTGAGGTTCAGCCTGACACAGTTACAATATTTTCTGATACAGCTATTCGTGCGGGTGATTTAGACGAGTCAAAAGCCCTCGAAGCGAAAAAGCGTGCTGAAGAGGCTATGTCTAGCTCTCAGACAGAACAGGATATTTCTACTACTCAAGCAGCACTTGCTGAGTCCATGATGCAGCTTCAAATGATCTCTAAGATGAGAGGGAAGAAGCGCTAGTTTGATTTAAAGAGTACAGACTGAAAATTAACAATCTTATTGTTTGATACATGAACGCCTTCTTTTTGAAGGCGTTTTATTTTGATGCTGATATCATCCGCAAAGCCACCTAATTCGCCATTTGATTTAACAACTCGATGGCATGGTACCGTTGGTGCAAATGGGTTTTTATTCATTGCACTGCCAACTGCTCGATGTGCATTGGGCCTTCCAATCATTTCCGCAAGACCTCCATATGAAATTACATTACCCGCAGGAATTTTTTTTAAAGCTTCATAACATTCTGATTGAAAGGATGTCATTTTAGAAAAGATTTTACTAAAGCATCATATTTATCTTGTGACTTTAACAAGAAATTACATACCTCACGAACTGCTCCATTACCACCACTCTTCTCAGTAACCATAAGTGCGTGATCTTTTACAGATTCTTGAGCATTTGCTACTGCAATTGGAAGAGCGACCCTGGTCATGACAGGTAAGTCAATGACGTCATCACCAACATAAGCTGACTCACTAGGATCGATTGAAAGTTTCTTTATTAGTTTTTCCAGAGCACTACTTTTATCAAGTATGCCATGATAATAATGTTCAACTCCAAGTCCTTTAAGTCTATGAGCAACAGATTTTGTGCTTCTTGCTGTGATGACTGCAACTTCAATTCCTGATAATTGCAATAATTTAATACCAAGACCATCTTGTGAGTCAAATTTTTTCTGCTCAACACCGTTGTCGTCAAAATATATCCCACCATCAGTGAGAACACCATCAACATCTAAAATTAAGAGTTTAATTTTTTTAGCTATCCCACTTACTTTTTCATTTGAGTGCATGGGCTTATTTAACCATTAATTTTTTTATTGATGTACACTTGTTGAGCAATTGAAAGTACGTTATTGGTTACCCAGTACAATACTAAGCCTGAAGGGAACCAGAGGAAGAAAACTGTAAATACAACCGGCAGCATCATCATTATTTTTGCTTGTATTGGGTCCGCTGGAGGCGGATTAAGTCTCTGCTGAAACCACATAGATGCGCCCATAATTAATGGCAAGATGAAATAAGGATCTTTCATCGCAAGGTCAGGTAAGTACAAGAATGGGGTCATTCTTAATTCAACCATTTCTATAAGAACCCAATAAACAGAAATAAAAACTGGAATCTGAACTAAGATAGGAAGACAGCCTGCAGCAGGATTTATTTTTTCAGTCCTATAAAGCTCCATCGTTTTCTTACCAATTTTTTGCTTATCACCCTCATAGGTTTCTTTAATTTTTTGAAGCCTTGGGGCTAATTTTTTCATTCCAGCCATTGAGCGGAATGATTTTTCAGAAAGCTTATAAAAAGCCAGCTTAATTGATAGCGTTAGAAGAACAATAGAAATTGCCCAGTCGCCAACAAAACTATAAATCCAATGAAGAAATATTGACAAAGGTTTGGCAACAATAAAAAGGAAGCCATAGTCTACAGTTTTGTCTAGGCCAGGAGCAAGCTTTTCAAGGCGCACATGCTCTTTAGGACCAACATATAGTTGGTTTTTTTCAAGATTAGTTGTTGTTCCAGCTGCAACCCTTACTGTTGGATTCACTGTGGTTAGCAGGTAGTTACCCCTACTAGATTTAGTTGAGTAAGTATGCTTTTGACTATCATTTGGTATCCACGCAGTAAAGAAGTAGTGCTGAATCATTGCGGCCCAACCACCAATAGATGAAGTTTTTGGCGTAGAGTCAAAATCTTCAAAATCGATTTTTTCAAAGACCTCTTCATCATTATAAGTTGCGCCGCCACTAAAGTTTTGCATACCCATTGCCATGCCGCTAGACTCAATTATTGAGCCATGGGCTAACTGCGTATAACTGCTAACATTTTGATCAGTCAAGCTGTTATTGCGAATCTGGTAATCTACTTCGATGATATAACTATCAGGCTTAAAGTAGAAGTATTTAGTAACTTCAATGCCATTATCTCCGCTCCAAGTAAGTGGCACAATTAGCTCACTATTGTTTTGTAGAAAGTATTCTTGTCTTTCCGAAGTAAATTCAGATTGGTGCGTTGGCATTTGATCTGCAGGGATTAAACCACTTTGAGCGTGAAAAATACTCTCTGGAGAATTGCTAAGTAGTTCAAATGTTTGATCTGAGTTTAATTCTGTTGGGTAGTCATTCAGAAACGCACTAATTATTGTTCCGCCCTTATTTGAAATTTGCACTGTTAAAAGATCTGTTACCACCGTTATGTATGCACCCCTTATGTTGGATTCCTCTATAACGGGAGTTGAAACTTCTGTAAATGTGTTTTCTACCACTGGAACCTCAGCAGCTAATGGGACGTCGTTTTCTGCAGAAGGCGAATCAGTTCCTACTATCGCACTTTGCGTTACTATATTTCCATTTACATCGGTTGATTGCGTGATTTCCCATTTATCCCAAAGAAGGAAAATTGTCAAAAAGATTGCAATAAAAAGAAATATTTTCTGAGTGTTCATAAATTTTTAATTGTTAATTGAGTGATTTTTTTGGTACAGGGTCATAACTTGCCTCTGACCATGGATGGCACTTACTAATTCTTTTTGCACCGAGTGTAACTCCTTTGACAGCGCCATGATATTTGATGGCATCGAATGTATACTCTGAGCAGGTTGGAATGTGGCGGCAGTTGTTTCCTAAAAGAGGGCTAACAATCCACTGGTATAATTTAATTAGAGGTAAAAGTAGAAATTTCATTTTGATTGCACCTGGCTCTTTACATTTTTCATAAGTGAAAGGAGGTCTTTAGTAATTTTAATATTATCAGTGCAAGCTGATTTTTTTACCATTATGACAAAGTCAATAGACTCTAGATCGTCCTGATTGTTTCTAAAAGTTTCGCGTGCTAAGCGCTTAAAAAGGTTTCGGTCTACTGCCCTTTTATATTGCTTTTTGGAAATCGCAAGACCAAGCCTTGAAAATGATTTACCAGAATCACTAGCTATGACCTTCCAAAATCTACTTTGAGTATGAAAGCCTTTTTTGAAAACGTGAGCGTAATCTTTGGAATCTGTAATACGCGCACCGTGAGCGAGCGAGCTGGTCATGAGTTTAAGCAGCTAAACGTTTACGCCCTTTTTTCCTGCGAGCACTCAAGATAGCACGACCAGAACGAGTTTTCATTCTAGCTCTAAAGCCATGATTACGTTTACGTTTCAGTACGCTTGGTTGAAAAGTTCTTTTCATAATGTATCTACCAATAAAAAAGTTTGCAATTTTACCATACTTGAATTAGTTCGGTATGCATGTTAAACGAGAGTTTATATGACATTACTGCTTTAATAAAGCCCAATCTCGATCAAGATGTGGATAATAAGGGTTAAATTAAGAATTTACTTTTCAAGCAAATCACTATATAACTCAATGTATGGTTGAAAAAGTGTTTTTTGCCCACAAGTAATAAGCAATATAGGTTCTTTTGATATTTGTAAGAACCTCGTAATAGTTAGCTTGAAATACATGTATTAATTTGATGAGGCTTTATGACTAATAATATTCTTGATGTACTCACCTTTATGTTTGATTTCCTATTTGAGTCTGCTGAGCAAGACTCTTCTCAAGAGCTGGATGATGATCTTTTAAAGACGCATCTTTCAGAGGCTGGTTTTGATGCTGACCGGATTGAGAAAGCCTTAGTTTGGCTGGAAAATATTGCAGCACTTCAAGATGGAAAGATAGCAAGTTTTGATACTTTGCATAATTCTATGCGAATTTATAGCGAGCATGAAAAAACCAAATTAGATTCTAGGGCCAGAGGCTTCATAATGTTTATGGAAAATATGGGTCAGCTTAATGCCAGTCAGCGTGAAATAGTAATTGATCAGGTTATGTCTCTAGAAGACTCAAAATTGAGTATTGATGATTTGAAATGGGTAGTTATGATGGTCATCGGAAATAGCACTGAATCATCTGTACCATCGCAATGGATTGAGTCTATTGTGTTTTATGATGATAACCCTACTCTGCAGTAGGAATCTTTATGTCTAAGAATCTTGTTATTGTCGAATCTCCGGCGAAAGCAAAAACTATTGAAAAGTTTTTGGGGCCAGATTATGTTGTAAAGTCGAGTATAGGCCACATCAGGGATATGCCTAAGAAAGATATGGGTGTTGACATTGAGAATAACTTTCAACCAACATATGCTATCAGTGCAGATAAAAAGAAAGTTGTTGCTGACCTTAAAAAATCAGTTAAGACCGCAACGAAAATCTTTCTTGCGACTGATGAAGATCGGGAGGGTGAAGCCATTGCTTGGCATTTACAACAAGCGCTATCGCTTGCAGAAGATACGCCAAGGATAGTCTTTCATGAGATAACTAAAGGCGCCATTACGGATGCTATTAATAACCCAAGAACCATTGACACTGATCTTGTAAATGCGCAACAAGCTAGGCGCATTATTGATAGGCTAGTAGGTTTTGAAATTTCTCCAGTATTGTGGCGTAAGATTTCAGGAGCACGCTCAGCTGGCAGGGTTCAATCACCAGTTGTAAGAATAGTTGTTGAAAGAGAGCGGGAAATTTCTGCTCATAGTCCTACAAGTTCGCACAAAGTTAAAGCTAATTTAGCTAATAGTTCTAACCAGTCTCTAGAGGTTAAGCTTAGCGTAGACTTTAAATCTAAAGAAGAGGCACTTTCTTTTTCTGAGAGTGTTTTATTGGCTGAACTAAAAGTAAATTCAGTTGAGACTAAGCCCTCTAAAAGGTCACCTAAGGCTCCATTTATTACCTCTACGCTTCAGCAAGAAGCCTCTCAAAAACTAGGTTTTTCTGTCAAACAGACCATGTCGATTGCTCAAAATTTATATCGAGAAGGTGCTATTACTTATATGAGAACAGATTCACTCAATTTGTCTGAATTAGCTATAGTAGCTGCTCAAGAGGAGATTGTTTCAAAGTTTGGATCTAAGTTCCATCAAGCAAGAAGATATAAGACAAATTCTTCGGGAGCTCAGGAGGCGCATGAAGCCATAAGGCCTACCGATCTTACTAAGCCATCTATATTAGGTTTAGATGATCAATCTACTAAGCTGTATTCGTTAATTTATAAGAGAACCTTGGCTTCTCAGATGAGCGATGCACAACTTCAAAAAACTAAAATTAATATCAATATTTCAAACCGTAGTGAGCATTTTATCGCTGATGGAGAAGTTTTATCTTTTGCTGGATTCCTCGAGGTTTATGACTATATGGCGGCTGAAGATAAGCTTCTTCCTGAAATTAGTAAAGAGGATTTGCTAACCCTAGTCGACTTAGCTTCTAAGGAGTCTTTTTCAAGAGCAAAGCCAAGATATACAGAAGCTTCATTGGTTAAAGAAATTGAGCAGATGGGAATAGGAAGGCCTTCTACATTTGCAACAATGATCACAACTGTTCAAGATAGAAACTATGTTGTGAAAGAAACCAGAGAAGGAGTTCAGCGTGATTATCAGTTGATAGAAATTAAAGATGGCGTTATTTCAGAGTCTATCCAAACTGAAACTACTGGCGCTGAAAAAAATAAATTATTCCCAACAAATGTTGCCTACCTTTTGGTTGACTTTCTAGTCAAAAATTTTAAGAACATTATTGGATATGAATTTACTGCCAACCTTGAAAGTGATTTTGATTTAATTGCTGAGGAATCAAAGCCTTGGGCGGGGGTTATTCGAGATTTTTATGAGCCTTTTCATGCCCAGATTGAGCTTGCGAAAGATATTTCGCGAGATGAGACTCACGGTAAGAGAGATCTTGGTGAGGATCCTGTATCTGGAAAGCCTGTCAGTGTTCGTTTTGGACGCTATGGGGCTTTTGCTCAGATTGGACATCAAGACGATGAAGAAAAACCAACTTTCTCGTCATTAAGAACTGGCCAAGATATAGAGAATATTACGCTTGCTGAAGCCATTGAGCTTTTTAAAATGCCAAGAACAGTGGGCGAGACAATTGAGGGTGAAACAATTAAGGCAAATTATGGGCGTTTTGGCCCATACATTCAATACGGTAAAAAATATGTTTCTTTAAAGGAAATCTCACCAGAGGAGGTAACTTTAGAAGAAGCTCTTGAGCTAATTATTGTTAAGGAAAAGCTTGATGCTGAACGAATTATTAAGGTCTTTGAAGATTCTGATATTCAAGTTTTAAATGGACGCTTTGGGCCGTATGTTTGGAATGGTAAAAAGCGCGGCAAAGGTCAAAAAAATGTTACAGTTCAAAAAGTGTTTGGTGATAAGGCTCCTATTGACCTAACTCTAGAAGAGTGTAAAAAAGCAATAGATGGAAAAATTAAAGCCAAAGCAAAGGCAAAAAAAGCTAAAAAGAAGACTACTGCTAAGAAAAAAGCCTCAAGCTAAATCTCAAGCTTTCTTAGCTATTTGTATTAAATACTAGGTAACGCTATGAAAAAATTTGCACTTGATAAAGCTAATGGTAATTCCGATGACTAGAGTTAAGATTTGTGGGTTCACCAATGCTGAAAATGCAAGAGACGCGGCTTTAGCTGGTGTTGATGCAATTGGTTTGGTCTTTTATGATAAGTCTCCGCGTAATGTTGATATTCAAAGAGCACGAGAAATAGTCGCAGCTCTCCCACCGTTTGTAAATCGAGTGGGACTTTTTGTTAATGCAAATCCAAGCTTCATTGATGAGGTTTTATGTGAGGTCCCTCTGGACACTTTGCAATTTCATGGAGACGAGGTAGTGGGGGATTGTACTCAATATCAAATGCCTTTTATAAAGTCCTTGAGAGTAACGCCCAAGACCAATGTAGTTCAATTAGCTGATAATTTTTCAGAAGCAAGCGCACTTCTTCTGGATTCACATAACCCTAATAGTTATGGAGGCACTGGAGAGGTTTTTGACTGGATGCTGGCGCGAGTCAATATAGATTTACCAATTATTCTTGCTGGTGGTCTTAATTCAGAAAA
The DNA here is from genome assembly GCA_014384565.1 of Candidatus Pseudothioglobus aerophilus. Classification (GTDB taxonomy): domain Bacteria; phylum Pseudomonadota; class Gammaproteobacteria; order PS1; family Pseudothioglobaceae; genus Pseudothioglobus; species Pseudothioglobus aerophilus. The sequence goes on along the minus strand of JACNFO010000016.1, from coordinate 24,482 downwards.
TGTCTCAGATGCAATTAGTCAAGTAAATCCATATGCAGTTGATGCCTCAAGTGGAGTGGAAAGTTCACCAGGGGTTAAAGATATTGATAAAATATTAGCTTTTATCCGAAGTGTTCATTCATGAGCTATAACCTACCAGATGATAAAGGTCATTTTGATCAATATGGAGGAGTCTTTGTAGCAGAGACCCTAATGACTGCTGTCACTGAGCTAAAAGATGCTTATGATAAATATAAAGATGATCCTGACTTTTTAAAAGAGTTTGAGGATGATCTAAAGCATTATGTGGGACGTGAAACTCCACTTTATCATGCAAAAAACCTATCCAAGAAGCTTGGTGGTGCTCAAATTTATTTGAAACGCGAAGACTTAAATCACACAGGTGCTCATAAGATTAACAACACTATAGGGCAAGCGTTACTCGCTCAGAGAATGGGCAAAACAAGAATTATTGCTGAAACAGGAGCTGGACAGCATGGTGTTGCATCGGCAACTATTGCTGCAAGACTTGGCCTTGAATGTGTTGTGTATATGGGCGAAGTTGATGTTGTTAGGCAGGCGCAGAATGTTTACCGTATGAAGTTACTTGGGGCAACGGTTGTGCCAGTTTCTTCAGGCTCTAAAACACTGAAAGACGCCCTGAATGAGGCAATGCGTGATTGGGTAACTAATATTGATAATACTTATTATATTATTGGAACAGTCGCTGGCCCTCATCCCTACCCTATGATGGTGAGAGACTTTCAAAGTGTTATTGGTAAAGAGGCGAAAGAGCAATTTAATGAGCAAGTGGGTGGTTTACCAGATGCAATAATTGCATGTGTTGGAGGAGGCTCAAATGCAATTGGGCTTTTTTATCCATTTATTGAAGATACATCAGTAAAAATTATTGGTGTTGAGGCGGGCGGACGTGGAATTGACTTAGGTCCAGATGCTCATGCAGCTCCGCTTACTGCTGGAAGTGTCGGTGTGCTGCATGGTAATAGAACATATTTGATGGAAAATGAAGATGGCCAAATTATAGAGGGTCACTCCATTTCAGCTGGACTTGATTATCCTGGTGTTGGTCCAGAGCATGCCTATCTGAAAGATATTGGAAGAGCAGAGTATGTTGCAATAACAGACAAAGAAGCTTTAGAAGCCTTCCATCTTCTTACAGAGGTTGAAGGCATTATTCCAGCGCTTGAGCCATCTCATGCTATAGCGTATGCGGTTAAACTTGCAAAACAATGGTCTAGTGATAAAACTATTATTATTAACCTCTCAGGTAGAGGTGATAAAGACATGCAGACCATTGCTGAGGTTGAGGGGCTTGAGTTCTAAGAACGAGTTAAAGTATTAAGCCCTAATTCTCTAAAAATTCTCTTATACTATTGATTATATAAATTATAGTTTGGTGGATTATGCAAGAAAATCAACAGATCGATAAAGGGCGTTCAGTCATATTTTCCGTTTACCTAGTTGCAGTTTTTCTCAATGCATTTGTCGACCTAGGCCATAAGATCATAATTCAAAATACAATCTTTATGATATATGGCGAGCAGCAGCAAATTATTTTAACTGCTGTTGTAAACGCAATGATTTTAGTGCCATTTATCATGTTATTTACATTGTCAGGCTACCTTTCTGATAAATTTGCAAAGACAAGTATCATGCGCTATAGCGCATTTTCTGCTGTCTTAATTACCTTAGCAATTACCTATTGTTATTACAACGGTTTATATCAAGTTGCATTTGGCTTTACCTTGCTTCTTGCGACTCAGAGTGCAATTTATTCTCCCGCAAAAATGGGCTACATTAAAGAGTGCCTTAGCAAGGCAGGCCTTAGTAGGGGTAATGCCTTTCACTCTTCAGTGGTATTAATAGCAATTTTGATGGGCACGGTTTTTTTCTCATACTTATTCGAAGCTTATCTGGGAACAATGCAAGCAACTACCCCTGAAGAAATATTAATGAAAATAGCGCCAGTAGGCTGGGTTCTTGTTGGGCTTTCATTGGTTGAGTTTTTAGCAACACTTGGAACACGCCTCTATCCAACAAAGTTAAGCCAGGCTAAATTTTCTATAAAGAAATTTGTTTCTTTTCATTACTTAATGACTAACTTTAATGCCATGAGGAGTAATGAAATTGTTTGGTATTCTATTTTAGGGACAGCGATCTTTTGGGGCATGTCACAAAACTTAGTGGCTGTTATACCAGCTCATGCAAAAGTTAATTTTGGCGTCGAAAGCCCTCTTATTGTGAATGCGATGTTAGCCTCCTCTGTATTTGGAATTATGATTGGCGCTTTTTTATCTGGCAGAAAAAGTCTCAATTTCATACGTATTAATAATATCTATACCGGCTCCATAATGATTACAGTTTGTTCAATTCTAATCCCCGTAATTTCGAGCCTAAGTTTTATTCCAGATTCTACTGCCTTAATTTTAGTAACTGCCGTCATTCTTATGTTTGGTGTTGGCGCAGGAATGATGATTATCCCTCTCAATGCACTGATGCAAGCGAACTCTCCTGAAGACTCGCTTGGAAGCATGCTAGCTGGTAAAAACTGGCTTCAAAATATTGCTATGATTACCCTTTTGATTTTTACAATGATTCTTGCAAACCTAAATTTTGGAAGTGAGTTTATACTTTACTTTAACGCATTTATTGCGGTAGCAGGATTTAGTGTTGTTCTTAAAAAACTGAAAACTATTCTTTAGTCATGAGGCAAATTGTAGGCATCTTATTGTTTGGGTGGCGATATCGACTAAAGGTAACTGGTTTAGATAATTTACCTAAAAATGGACCTGTTCTTCTTTTAGGTAATCACATTAGTTGGATAGATTTTGCTTTAATTCAGTGGGCAATACCAAGAACGATTCGATTTGTTGTGCATGATGATTACTATCGTAAGCCAATATTTAATTGGATTCTAAGGGGGGTTGGTGCGGTATCAATAAGACCTGAAAATAGTCGTAATGCAATGCAAAATATTATCAACTTGCTAAATGATGATTGCGTTGTTGGAATATTTCCTGAAGGTCATATTTCCACCACAGGGGAATTGAGTGATTTGAAAAGGGGCTTTGAAAAAATATTAGCTGAATGCAAAGATAATGCAGTTGTGGTTCCTTTTGCAATAAATAATATGTGGGGTAGTTTCTTTTCAAAAGCTCCAAAATCAATTAAAAAGAAAAAGAAATTTAACTTACGAAGGAGTGTCAATGTCACTATTGGAAAGCCCCTCACTTCTGAAACAAACAGAAATGCAGTAAAGTCATCTATTGGCAAGTTGCTTTTTTAATGATAAGATTCTATTTATTATTTCAACTAAATATTAAAAGGCTTTAAATGAAAAAAATTATAGTAGTTGGCGCAACTGGAAAACTTGGTAGAGTAGTAGTTAAAGGTTTACAGAAAGACTATGAAGTTATAAGAGCTGGAAGGTCTGGACCAGAATTAAAGATTGACGCTTTTGATTTTGAAAGTGTTAGTGATGTTTTAGCTTCTGTTGGTCCATTTGACGGATTGGTATCTTGTATTGGAGGCACTCCTTTTAAGACTTTTGAAGAGCTTACAATGGATGACTTTGCTGCTGGCCTTTCTACCAAATGCTTTAGTCAATTAAATTTAGCAAAAGCAGCCATACCTTTTCTCAGTGAAAATGGATCCATCACCCTGACAAGCGGAATTATTGGTGATGAGCCAATTATTGCCGGTTCATGCGCCGCTGCAGCTAATGGTGCCCTTAATATGTGCGTTTCAACATTGGCAGCCGAGTATGCTGGAAAATTAAGAATAAATGTAGTCTCACCATCTATTATTGAAAATTCAGTTGACCACTATGGAATGCTTTTTGATGGCTTTGAGCCAACTTCGAATGAAAGCATTATTCATGCGTATCGCCGAACTATCTCAGCACCAATTACTGGCCAAGTAATGAGCTTAACCAGAGCACTTTAGGTTCATCTGAAAAGTAGTATTAAAATTTATCTCCAACTGCGCGGTTTATGCCTTCTGGTCTTGGTAGTTTTTTGTGTGCTTCATAAACTAATCCCATTCGCTTCAAGACCAAATCATTTGGCATGCTTGCACCCCGTGTTTTAAGATCGACATGAATGAGCATATGCTCAGCAGTTGCTAATAGTCTGCCGTCCTCATGATTGAGCCAATGAAATAAGTGAAGTTTTTTATTTTCTCCAAAGATAACCTGAGTTTTGGCTTTTATACTTTCTCCAATTTGAACCTCATCCAAGTGGCGAATATGAGTCTCAACTGTAAAATAAGATCCTATGTTTAAAATGTATTCTTCGTCTGCGCCGATAATAGACATCATCTCTGTGGTTGCCTCTGAAAAGCATTCAAGATAACGTGCTTCTGTCATATGACCGTTATAGTCAGCCCACTCTTTTGGTACTTTGGTGACATAGGTGGGTAAGGGGCTTGATAAATTTAGTTCTGAAAATTCTAGTTTATTAATTGAACCTGACAAGCTTGCATCAAATTCTTTGAGAGAGTTTCCAGCACCCCACTGATTGTCTTTTAAAACTTTTAAAAAATCGACCAAGTTATCATCACGTTTTTCCATTAGCTGGTCAATGCTAAATTGCCCCGATTGGTGGTCAGATTGACTGGATACCTTTTCTATTAATTCATCAGTAAATTCAGGAACATCCATTAGGTGAGTCCAGGGCCATTCAAGGCAAGGCCCAAACTGTGATATGAAGTGACGCATGCCAGCTTCACCACCTGCTAATCTATAGGTTTCAAATAATCCCATTTGTGCCCATCGAAGGCCAAAGCCATAGCGAATTGCATCATCAATTTCTTCAGTTGTTGCTATGTCATCATTTACGAGCCATAAGGCTTCTCGCCATACTGACTCAAGAAGTCTATCTGCAATAAAAGCAGGAATTTCTTTTTTGATATGAAGTGGGAACATACCAATATTGGTAAAAATTTTACTAGTTTCCTCGATGACATTTTTGGATGTTTTAGAACCGCCAACAATTTCAACTAATGGCAAGAGGTAGACTGGGTTAAATGGATGGGCAACTAGAAGCCTTTCAGGGTGTTTCATTTTTGCTTGTAAATCTGAAGGAAGAATGCCAGAAGTTGACGATGCTATGACTAGATTTTTGTCTGCGCTTGACTCAATTTCCTCATAGGCCGATTGCTTAATTGAAAGCCTTTCTGGAACAGCTTCAATAATTAACTCACAAGACTTTGCAACTTCTGAAATTGAGGCAGAAAATAATAGCTTGCCCTTTTTAGGTAGATTGGAGGTGAGCAATTTTTTATATGCTCGCTCGGCATTATCAATAACTTTATTGACATATTTTGGTGCTTCTTTGGAGGGGTCATAGACAAAAACGTCAATCCCGTTGAGTAATAATCTAGCTATCCATCCACTTCCAATAACGCCTGCACCAATAACTCCTGCCGCCTTGATACTTTTCATATCTAGCCCCAGCGCTTTTCGAGTTTCATATTATCTCGGACTTGATCTGGCCCTATAATAGTGCAGCCCATGCCCTCTGCTGTCTGAACAGCCTTCTTTACAAGGTCTGCATTGGTAGCAAAAACGCCACGTTTTAGATAAAGATTGTCTTCAAGCCCAACACGAATATTACCCCCTGCTAGGATGGCCATAGCCACATAAGGCAACTGATTTCTACCAATTGAGAAGGCAGAAAATGTCCAATCTTTTGGAATATTTGATGTCATTGCAAGGAAGGTGTTTAAGTCATCAGGAGCGCCCCATGGAATACCCATACATAACTGAATCATAACAGGATCATCAATTAAGCCCTGCTCCTTTAGCCATATGGCAAGCTGTAAATGACCAGTATCAAAGACTTCTATTTCAGGCCTAACCCCAAGTTCTTGAACTTGTCTTGCCATTTCCTTAAGGACTGCTGGAGTATTGGTCATAACATAACCGCCTTCGCCAAAATTCATTGTTCCGCAATCAATAGTGCAGATCTCAGGAAGTATTTGTCTAACATGGTCAAGCCTTTCAGTTGCGCCTACCATATCGGTGCCTTCATTATTTAATGGCAAAGGCTTTTCAGCAGAGCCAAATACTAAATCTCCACCCATTCCTGCTGTTAGATTGAGCACCATATCAACCTTTGACTCACGAATAATGCTTACAACTTCAGCATAGAGCTTTGGGTCTCGAGCGGGAACTCCTGTTTTTGGGTTGCGAACATGAATATGAACAATGGCGGCGCCAGCTTGAGCTGCCCCGATACATGAATCAGCTATTTGTTGAGGCGTAATAGGAACTTTATCAGATTTTCCCGTAGTATCTCCGGACCCTGTAACGGCGCAAGTAATAAAAACTTCTCGAGATGGTTGAAGGTTAGTCATATGATTTCTCCAAATTTATGTTTATTATATTAATCTATATATTACTGAAATCGATTTCTAATAGTAGAAATTTAAATACGATTTCAACATCACTATCAAAAAAAAATAGCATGTGATATAATATTTTGCAATCGTATGCATTACGACCTTTCTATGCAATTTTCTTAAAACAGTATACATAAAAAAATATGGCTAAAATTGAACTAAAAAACATTACGAAGCGTTGGGGTGATTTCGTTGGTGTAGATAACTTTAACCTTACTATTCCTGACGAAGAGTTTTTGGTATTACTTGGGCCATCAGGCTGTGGAAAAACTACTACAATGCGAATGATTGCTGGACTTGAAACTGTCACTAGTGGAGAGGTGCTGATTAATGGTGAGATTGTAAATAATCTTGAGCCAAAGGATCGTGATGTTGCAATGGTCTTTCAGTCATATGCCCTCTATCCAAATATGACGGTATATGAAAACATTCGCTTCCCATTAAAAGTAAGAAATATTGACAAAGAGCTTCATAAAGAAAAAGTTATGAGGGCTTCTGCAATGGTTGAGCTCGATGATTTCTTACATCGCAAACCATCAGAGCTTTCTGGGGGTCAAAGACAAAGAGTAGCTTTGGCAAGAGCAATTGTTAGAGAGCCGACAGTATTTTTAATGGATGAACCACTTTCAAACCTTGATGCTAAATTACGCGTCTCTACCCGAGCGCAAATTAAAAACCTCCAACACAAATTACGCGTAACAACAATCTATGTAACACATGATCAGGTTGAGGCAATGACACTTGCAGATCGTGTTGTTGTTATGAACAATGGACTCGTCCAACAGGTTGGAACGCCTCAAGAAATATACAATACTCCTGCCAATAGTTTTGTTGCAAGCTTTATTGGTTCGCCTGCCATGAACTTGATGAAAGGAACAATAACAGATGGAGTCTTCTCTTGTGATAATGTAAAAATTGAAGGCCTGAATAAAAAGCATTCTGGCGATATAACCCTCGGATTTAGAGCGGAAGATGCATCCATTGTGAAAAGTAAGGGAGCGATTAAAGCAGCAGCATTTTCAATGGAGTTATTGGGAGATATGACCATGGTTTCAGTAAAGGCTGGTGGTGATTTAATTTCCATAAAGTCTGATAAAAATTATTATGCCAAGATTGGTTCAACCGTTATGGCAAGTGTGCCAGCAAATTTATGCCTACTTTTCAGTTCTAAAACTGGAAAACTGCTTAAAAATTAAAAAATTGGAGATTTAAAAAATGGACCATAACGAGCAATCCAAAATGACACTTGCTGTTGTTAAGGCTATGGAAGAGGCCTTAAGTACTAATTCTAATAATATGGAAAAGCATTTTCATAAAGATTTTCGTTGGATGGGTAATAATGGATGTGGTACCAAGAAAAGTCTTGAAGAGTTTCGTAATAATTGGCAGCTCCCTCTGAGAGCTGCTTTTTCAGACCGAATTTATAATACTGATAAATTTTTAGTAGATGGTGAGTGGGCGTCTTGCTTTGGCCATATTGATGCTATTCATAGTGGAGAATTCATGGGCATAGCGCCAACTAATAAGCGCGTAAAAATTCACTATACAGATTTTTGGGAAGTTAAGGATGGGCTCATAATAGACAACTGGGTAACTGTTGACTTTCCAAGTATTTTGTCACAACTTGACGTGGATGTTTTTAATGGTCAAGGCTGGGAGGCTTATGATCGAGGCGAGATTGCCCCTGCAAAGCCAAGCTAATTGGAGATATTATGGCGATAACATATTTAAAAAAAGGTAAGACAGATGCTGCTAAGGCTATCGATGATGCTGAGGTTAGTGAGATTGTAAAAAATACTTTAAGATCCATCGAGGATAGAGGCGATGAGGCAGTTAGAGAGTTTGCAGAAAAGTTTGATAACTACACTCCAAAATCCTTCAAATTAACCCAGACAGAGATTGACAATTTAATAAAACAAGTTTCGACCCAGGATCTTGAGGACATTAAGTTTGCTCAGGAACAAGTTAGAAACTTTGCGCAAGCCCAGAGAGATTCTATGAAGGATATAGAGGTAGAGACTATGCCTGGCGTTATATTAGGACATAAGAACATCCCAGTTCAATCGGTTGGGTGTTATATCCCAGCAGGTAAGTTTCCAATGGTTGCTTCAGCACACATGTCTGTTGTAACTGCTAGTGTTGCAAAAGTTCCAAGAATTATTGCTTGCACGCCTCCCTATAAAGGCTCTCCAAATCCCGCAGTTATCGCTGCAATGCATCTTGGCGGTGCTCATGACATATATGTCATAGGAGGCATTCAGGCTGTTGGGGCAATGGCTCTTGGAACTGAAACAATAGACCCAGTTGATATGCTTGTTGGCCCTGGAAATGCATTTGTTGCTGAAGCTAAAAGGCAATTATTTGGAAAGGTTGGAATTGACTTGTTTGCTGGACCAACAGAGACTATGGTGATAGCGGATGAAACGGTAGATGCTGAATTATGTGCAACAGATTTGTTAGGTCAGGCTGAGCATGGATATAACTCACCAGCTGTCCTGGTAACTAATAATAAAAATCTAGCAGAAGAAACAATCTCTGAGATAGATAGAATTTTAAAGATTCTTCCAACAGCAGAAACTGCTTCCGTGAGCTGGAAAGAGTATGGTGAAATAATTCTTTGTGATAGCTATGATGAGATGTTAGATGTTGCTAATGAAATTGCATCTGAGCATGTTCAGGTAATGACAGATCGCGATGATTGGTTTTTAGAAAATATGCATTCCTACGGAGCGCTATTTTTAGGACCAAGAACAAATGTTTCTAATGGTGACAAAGTAATTGGAACCAATCACACTTTACCAACAAAAAAAGCTGGACGTTATACTGGTGGTCTTTGGGTTGGTAAGTATCTTAAAACGCATAGCTACCAAAAAATTACAACGGATGAGGCAGCTGTAAAGATTGGTAGATACTGCTCAAGACTATGTATGCTTGAGTCGTTTGTTGGCCATGCAGAACAAGCTAATATTCGAGTAAGGCGATATGGTGGAGAGGATGTCCCTTATGGCAAGGCAGCGCAGTAGTGCATAGAATTAATTATCTTAAGGAGCTAATAAAGCCCCTAAGATTGAGTATGTATAGTTTTACGGAAGATGAGGTTCGAAAAAATCTTAACTCCTTGTTTTATGAGGAAGCTACTATTCATCTTTCTCATCCTTTTGGAGATATTTCAGGACCAACTAATTTTTATAACCAGGCGCTTAAACCCTTGTTTGAATCAATGCCAGATTTAGAAAGACGCGATTATATTGTTATCGGCGGAAAAACAGAAAAGGATTTAGAGTGGATAGGGTGTGCTGGTTTTTATAATGGTACATTCTTGAAACCTTTTTTAGATATTCCGCCGACTGGACATATAGCCCACATGCGATTTCATGAATTTTATTGCTTTCGGGATGACAAAATAATAGAAGTTCAGGCTTTATGGGACATCCCAGAACTAATGATGCAGTCAGGCTCTTGGCCAATGGCCCCATCACTTGGAAGAGAATGGTGTGTTCCAGGTCCAGCTACGATGGATGGAATTTCAGATAAGCCTTATGATCTAGAAAAAAGTAACACTTCAATGGAGCATATTTTAGGAATGGCGGATGCTATGAAAAAACACCCTTCTGAGGGCGGCCCTGAGATTATGAAAATGGATTACTATTGGCATCCAAAAATGAATTGGTATGGACCATCTGCTATAGGAAGTGGAAGAGGAGTTGAAGGTTTTAGAAATTGGCATCAAATTCCATTTTTGAATGCTATGCCTGATAGAGGAAAGGATACAACTTATAGTAAGAGAGATGGCTGGGGAGATAAAGTAGGCTACCACTTTTTTGGCGATGGAGATTATGTAGCCGTAACTGGCTGGCCAAATATGAAACAAACTCTTACCCATGATGGTTGGATGGGCGTAGCTCCAACTAACAAAGAAGTTTTTCTTCGCTCTCTAGATTTCTGGAGGCTCGAGGAAGGAAAAATAAGAGAAAACTGGGTGATGCTTGATATCCTTGATATTTATGATCAAATGGGTGTCGACGTACTCGGAAGATTGAGAGAGTTTAACAAAGCGAGAAATACAAAAGGATATTGAGTGTGAAGCTTCCAACTACACCATCGTTTAGACTAGATGACAAGACTGCTTTAATTACAGGAGCCTCATCTGGTATTGGTCTTGGTTGTGCAGTAGCCCTGGCTGAAGCAGGCGCACACGTTGTTGTATCAGCCCGACGTATTGATAAACTTCATTCTGTTGTTGATGCAATGAAAGCGAAAGGGTTAAGTGCTGAAGCAATGGTGATGGATGTTGCTGATACAAATGCAATTAAAGAAACTATTGATAATAAAGGACCATTCGATATTTTAGTTAATAGCGCTGGTTTAGGTAGGCACGCACCTTCTAAAGATACATCATTAGAAGATTTTGATGCGGTAATGAATGTTAATCTTCGCGGCGCATACTTTGTAACTCAAGCAGTAGCGAATGGATTAATAAAAGCAAAAAAACCTGGCTCATTAATCAACATTTCTTCCCAGATGGGTCATGTAGGCGGGATTGATAGAGCAGTTTATTCAGCATCAAAGCATGCGGTAGAGGGATTTACAAAAGCTATGGCCATTGAGTGGGGCTCCCATCAAATTAGAGTTAATACAATCTGTCCAACATTTATACGTACACCGCTTACTCAATCAACTTTTGATAATCCTGATCGTAAAGAGTGGATTGAAAGTAAGATTAAAATTGGCCGAATTGGAGAGGTTGAAGATATCATGGGGGCTGTAGTATTTTTAGCTTCCGCTGGCTCATCAATGGTTACTGGCTCTGCACTTATGGTGGATGGAGGTTGGACTGCTGACTAATGCTAAATAAAAAAGTCACGTCATTAGAAGTAGCAAAATTAGCTGGCGTTAGCCAGTCTGCAGTATCTCGCGTATTTACACCTGGAGCTTCATCCTCTAAAAAAACTAATGAGCTAGTTCGAAAGGCTGCTTTGAAGCTTGGATATAGACCTAATATATTAGCGCGATCACTCATTACTGGAAAGACAAAAATTGTAGGCCTTGTTGTTGCCTACTTAGATAATTACTTTTATCCTGAAGCGTTAGAGCTTCTATCAGCGGCCCTTCAAAAGAATGGCTATCACGTATTGATCTTTATGGCCACAAATACTTCAGGAAATATTGATAACGTAGTGGAAGAGATTTTAGACTATCAGGTGGATGGAATCATTGCAGCATCTGTTGGAATGTCTACTAATTTAGCATCAAGATGTGCTGATGCTGGTATCCCAGTTGTTTTATTTAATCGTACTCAGAATGACGAAAGACTGTCAGCAGTTACCTCTGATAATGAACTTGGGGGGCAAAAAATTGCAAAATTTCTCTGTGATAATGGCCATACACGAATCGGTTATATAGCCGGTTGGGAAGGTGCATCTACTCAAAGAGATCGAGAGAAAGGATTTACTGACGAACTTAAAAAGAATGGACAGGGTCTTTTTGCTCGAGAAGTTGGTAACTTTAATTTAGACGAGGCTCGTCAAGCAGCTCGATCAATGTTCACAGCAAGTGAAATACCAGATGCAGTTTTTGTGGCAAATGACCATATGGCATTTGCAGTAATGGACGTAATGCGCTTTGAGCTTGGACTAAAAATACCTGACCAGGTTTCAGTTGTTGGTTATGACGATGTCCCGGTTGCCAAATGGCGAGCTTATAGTCTAACAACTGTAAGGCAGCGTGCAAATCGCATGGTGGACGAAACAGTTACTATATTAATTGACAGTATTGAAAATAACTCAACTAAGTCAAGACGTATAAAAATTGATGGTCCTCTAATACTGAGAGGGTCTGCAAAAATTTTAGATAACTATGGAGTTTAATTTATGAAAGGTTTTGATTCAAAATATGCTAATTTTCCAGATTGGATAAATGGCATTACTCATGAAATTTGGGAAGATCGAGGAATTGATAAACTGCTTTATCTTTATTCGGATGATATTATATTAAGATCTCCCCACTCCCTGATAGTTGGCAATAAGCCAGTTATAGATGCGACCAAAGCAACCTTATCTGAATTTCCAGATCGTCAACTCTTAGGTGAAGATGTAATCTGGTCTGGCACTCCTGAGACAGGAATGTTGTCATCCCATAGAATTATATCAACGGCATCTCACATGGGCGACGGGCAGTTTGGTAAAGCAACGGGTACAAAAATCGTTTTTAGAACGATAGCAGATTGCCATGCTATTAATAATCAAGTTAATGATGAATGGCTAATTCGTGATGTAGGCGCTATGGCAAGACAGCTGGGCGTTCATCCAAAAGACTTTGCTAGAAAGCAGATAGTTTCAGAGGGTGGTATGGATAAATGCCTACACCCTTTTAAAGATTCTATGAATCAACCTGGGCCATATACAGGAAAGGGCAACACTAATGAGTGGGGCGAAAAGTATGTTGATATATTAAAACGGATTATGGACTCTGATCAATCAGTGATTAATGATGAGTATGACCGTGGTTGTGATTTAGAATATCCCGGCGGTGTTTCAGGCCACTCTTACTCCGATGCAGATGAGTTCTGGATGGGCCTTCGATCTTCAATGCCGAGTGCAAAATTTAATATAGAGCATCAAATTGGAAGAGAAGATCCATATATGTCTCCCCGCGCAGCTGTTCGATGGTCTCTAAAAGGTAAGCATGATGGTTGGGGAGTTTTTGGTGAACCTACAGGTGCTGATTTATATGTGATGGGAGTTTCTCATGCTGAATTTGGTCCATGGGGCTTAAGAAGAGAGTACACATTATTTGATGAGACTTCTATGTGGAAGCAAATAATCCTGAAGACTGGATGATAATGACTTTAGAAGAAATGGAAAAGTGTATTGTTCGATATGCTGATTTAAAGCCTTGCAAAACTGCATTTATTGACGCACATACGCCTGGATCAAATCAGAAAGATAACTTTACAATTATTGGTTCTGGGGTATCAGAGAGTCCTGATCAGTATGTTCATATTGATCAATCACCAGGCTTTAATATTGGCGCTGCGGGCCAACCTCCAGGCTGCACAAATTCATTACACTCGCACACAACTGCTGAAGTATTCTATGTATTCAAGGGTCGATGGCGTTTTTTCTGGGGACGCTATGGTGATTCTGGAGAGGTAGTTGCAGAAGAAGGCGATATGGTTAATATTCCTACAGGCATGTTTCGCGCATTTGAAAATATTGGCGAAGATTATGGAATGTTGATGGCAATACTTGGGGGTGATGATGCAGGGGGAGGCGTTACATGGGCACCTGAGGTTATTAATGATGCCAAGGACTTTGGTCTGATTTTGGGTGAAAATGGATTATTATATGATACTAAAAAAGGGGAGATTCTGCCAAAAAATGTCAACCCAATGCCATTATTAAATGAAACTAATCTTAGAAATTTTTCTGAAATTACAACTGAAGAGTTTATTAATAATTTTTTTGTCAGCTCATCAGAGTTAAAGCAAAAGTCACAGAATTTACCCCTAAATGTTATTGGGGTCGATGGGATTTTAAAAGATCGGCCTGGTTTTGAAGTTGACTACATTACATCCGACACTTTTACTGCAGAGCAATACTCTGCAAGTCAATACGAGGTTAATATGATAATGAGTGGTGAATGGTCTCTAGAGTGGGATGACAATGTTGCAACTCTTTCTCCTGGGGATACATGTTTGATACGCCCTGAAATGCTGCATAAGATTGTCCCTAAAGATTTGAGAAGTGCAAGTCTTTTCAGGGTAACAAAGACTGATGATCAAGCAGGCCCAACATGGAGAAGCTAACTTTTAAGGACATGATAATGAATCACAAAGCAATTCTTTTTGGATCGATTGGGACACTTGTTGAAACCTCTGAGCTTCAACGTCGCTCATTCAACCAGGCATTTTCTGAGGCTGAACTTGACTGGAATTGGAGTCCTGATGAGTACCAGAAGCTATTGGCAAAGTCTGGAGGCTGTGAGAGGATCAAAAACTATGCGATTCAACGCGGCGATGATATAGATGCAATGCATCTGCATAGACAAAAAACTAAAATCTTTGATAGTTTGATGGCCAAAGAATCCATCCTACTCCGCCCTGGTGTAGCAAGCCTTATTAGTCATTCACTGGATAGTGGTTTACTACTAGCATTCGTGACAAATACTTCAAAAGTCAATATTGATGCTGTCTTTTATGCATTAGGAGATCAGATAAAGCGCAATGATTTCAGTTTCATTGGTAACGATAAAATGGTATCTAATCCAAAGCCAAGTCCAGATATATACCTAAAAGCTCTGTCTGAACTGCATCTAGATGCAAAAGATTGCATTGCCATTGAGGACTCTGAAATTAGTATGCAGTCTGCTTTAGAAGCAGGTATCAAGTGTATTGGATTCCCGGGAGCGAATACACAAGGTAATGATTTTAGTGGTGCTGAGTTTGTAACGGATCATTTGTCTGCCAATGACCTAACAAAGCTATAAGGGAATGACCTTTTTTATATATTATTAAGGAGTAATGAATGAGTAGAATATTAACTAGTCACGTAGGCTCACTTCCAAGAACTCAAGAAGTTGTTGACTATATTTTTGCAAGAGAAAATAGTCAAAAATATAATGAGAAGAGTTTTGATGAGTGCATGGAAGAGAATGTTTTAAAGACTGTTGAGAGGCAAAAAAATGCAGGTATCGATATTGTTAGTGATGGGGAGACATCAAAAATATCATACGCAACCTATGTGAAAGATAGATATACAGGTTTTTCAGGTGACAGTGCTCGAAATGCGCCAGAAGACTTAAAGATGTTTCCAGGCTTTCTTAAAAGGCTATCCGATGATGGTGGAACTCCTCAATATTCAAGACCAATGTGCACAAGTGAAGTAAAGTCAAAAGGTCAAGGAGAGCTTCAAAAGGATATATCTAATTTGAAATCTGCAATGGCTAAAAATAGCATTGATAGAGGTTTTATGAATGCTGCTTCGCCTGGTGTTATTTCACTATTTTTACAAAATGACCACTACCCTTCAAGGGATTCTTACCTGGCCGCCTTGGCCGATGCTATGAGAGATGAGTATGAAACTATCGTAGGGTCAGGCTTAGACTTACAGTTAGATTGTCCTGATCTAGCACTTTCTAGGCATATGCTATTTAGTGACTTGTCTGACTCAGAGTTTATAAAGATTATTGAGTCACACGTTGAAGCCTTAAATCATGCGCTGAAGAATGTCCCAGAAGAGAAGGTTAGAATTCATATTTGTTGGGGGAATTATGAAGGTCCCCACTGTTGCGATATAGATATGAATAAGGTTTTTGGAACTCTTATGAAGGCAAAAGCTCGATATACTTTATTTGAAACTTCAAACCCACGCCATGCTCATGAATGGACAGTTTTTAGAGATCGTAAAAGCGAAATACCAGATACGAAAATACTTGTACCTGGGGTTGTTGATACAACCACTAACTTCATTGAGCATCCTGAGCTAGTTGCAGAGCGAATCGAAAAATTTGTTAATATAGTAGGGAGTGAAAGAGTAATTGCAGGATCAGACTGTGGTTTTGGAACATTTGCAGGGTTTGGAGCAGTCGATCCAGAAATTGCTTTTGCTAAATTAAAGTCTTTATCTGAGGGTGCTGCGCTTGTAAGTAATAGATTATGACACCCCTCGTAATGATTCCTGGAATGATGTGTGATGAGCGCATTTTTGCGCCACAAATAGAGGCACTTCTCGATGAGGTATCAGTGCATATTGCAGATATTTCTAAACATGACAATATTATCGACTTGGCGGCCGATGTTTTAAGTCATGCGCCACCAAAATTCAGCCTTGCTGGCCACTCTATGGGCGGTATTGTAGCAATGGAAATTTGCTCACAGGCACCAGAAAGAGTTGAAAAATTGGTGTTAATTGATACCAATCCTAAATCTGAATTAGAGGAAGTGAAGGCTAAGCGTGAGCCTCAAATTAGTGATGCTTTATCAGGAAAATTAATAAATGTTATTCGTGATGAGATGAAACCTAAATATTTAGCGGATAGCGATAATCCAGATATTATTTTAAATATCTGCATGGATATGGCCCTTTCTTTAGGTCCTAAAGTTTTTGTTAACCAGTCAAGAGCTCTCCAAGGAAGAATTGATCAAGAGGAGGCCCTTAACTCACTTAATATTCCCGTGTTGATAATGTGCGGCTTGGAAGATAAATTATGCCCTTTAGAGAAGCATGAATTGATGCATAATATAATTAGTAACTCAACTTTAGAGGTAATTGAAAATGCCGGTCATTTGCCAACTTTAGAACAACCAGAGAAAACTACGGAGATATTAAAAACATGGCTTATGAACTAGATCAAGAATTATTTACCCTTCTTCAATCAGTAGATACACCTACTGTATGTAACGCAATTGAAGTAGCACAAGGCAAGAGGGGTTTTTCAGAATTTACTCGTGGAACCATGATTTGCTCGGCACCAAAAGGTGGAGCAATGGTTGGTTTTGCCAAAACTGCAAAAATTGCTGCACTGAGTCCGCCAACAGAAGATCAAGAGATAATTAAAGAGCGGAGGATGAATTATTACCGCTATATGTCAGAAATTACTGGCCCTGCCGTTGCAGTTATAGAGGATGTTGATTATCCAAATTGTATTGGAGCTTATTGGGGTGAGGTTAATACGAAAGTTCACAAAGGGTTTGGTCTTTCTGGTGCGCTGACTAACGGAGTTATGAGAGATCTTGGTGATCTTGCAGAAGATTTTCCAGTCATTGCAGGCTCTATCGGTCCAAGTCACGGATTTGTTCACGTACGAGAAATTGATACAAAAATTAGTGTTCTTGGTATGAGTGTTTCGCCAAATGATTTAATTCATGCCGACCTTCACGGCGCAGTTGTAATCCCTAAAGAGGTTATTAATGGTTTAAAGGACGCTATCCATAAGTTATTTGCTTCAGAGCAGTTGATTCTTGGTCCTGCTGAAAAGAAAGATTTCAATTTTGATAGCTTTAAAAGTGCATGGGAAGATTTTGAAAAATCAAGAACATAAATTTTTTGAGTTTTTAGTAGAGTTATTGAGAAATTTCAGATAGTATGTCTCGTCCTAACTGATGCACTAAATGAAGTGTATCGACCATACACCAATTTTCAATAATCTTTCCATCTTTACACCTCCACCAGTCACAATCTCGCATATAAATACGTTTATTTGTTGGCTGAATGCCCATAAAGGTCTTGACATGAACGCCTGTAACTTGTGGCCAACCACTAAGAAACGCATAGTCGCCATCGCCTGATTTGCACTGAGAACCAACCCCTAAAATTCCTTGAGGAACTCCGTCACCCCAGCCTTCAAATGTATTCTCAAATGGTACTTGGAACGCTGCAAAGGCTTCAATCGTTACATATGAGCCAAAACCACCGGGGCCATACCATATCATTCGTTCATCCCAGTAAGGAATCCAATCTGCATCTGGTGAGGTTAGCTCCATAAGCATACCTTCAACTAAATCAGCTGTAGCTCTAGACTTGACTGGTTCATTTTCAGTAATA
Organism: Candidatus Pseudothioglobus aerophilus; assembly: GCA_014384565.1. Taxonomy (GTDB): domain Bacteria; phylum Pseudomonadota; class Gammaproteobacteria; order PS1; family Pseudothioglobaceae; genus Pseudothioglobus; species Pseudothioglobus aerophilus. The sequence continues at coordinate 6,537 of JACNFO010000016.1, read as the reverse complement.
ATAATGCCGTCTTGTGTTAATGGGCCAGGAGTAACTCCCTCATATCCACCCATGAGTTCAAGTGGCCAGATGCCAAGGTCAATTAATAGCTCTGCAACACCTAAAAAAATTTGTGATTCAACAATCTCTCCATCAATCATTCTATGAAACTCACCAAAGCGAATATGTTCAAGTTTATTGCTTGGTGGGATACCAAGCCATGTGTGTTCAAAATGACCCAAAAAATAGCCAGTAGTAGCAATCCATTCGCCACCTAGATATTCTCCCCCAATAATAATATTATCACGTCTTTGAAAGCCTCTAAACGATTGTAGGATTGGGCTAATGATGTCCCTAAAATAACCAATTGCCCCCTTTGTTTCATTGACAGGATGGAAGGCATCAATTTTTGCATCAGAACTAAAAATTAATTTTATTGCCTGTTCAATATCGCCATTTTGCGATGAATTAAATGACTGAGCGTAAGAAGCAAAAATGCGTTTATTTGTATGGGATATTTTTGTAGCAATCCCCATTGCAGGTCTGGGTCCTCTAGCAGGCATCTTCATAATCCTATTTAGTGTTGCGATTGAAAATAAATATATGCTTTTTCTGAATAAAAATTCAAGATTTTATCTAAGGGTAATATACTGTGTTAAATTTCTTTAAGAATAGAATATGCTGTATAAAAAGTTATATAGAGATTAAAACTCTGTGATATAATCTTTTGCAATCGTATGCAATATATTTTTTAATATTTGTTACGATGTATTATTAATTTGTATTTAATTGAAAAAAGGAGTGATATTATGTTTTTAAGAAAAATCGCTACAGTTGTAGCGCTTACTACTCTAGCTTCAAGTGCATGGGCAGGTTGCGGCATCTCTGAAGGCAGAGTTAGTATTGTTGGTAATGAGTTTCCAGCGATTCAAACAATCGGAGCAGGCGCAATGGAGTGTGCTGGTGATGGCGTTACAGTTGAAACAAACTTAACTGCTGATCATCAAAAAATTAATCTTCCAGGTATGACTGGTAATCCAGCTGAATTTACATCAGCTATTGTTGCTAACTCATCAATTGTTGCACTTATGAACAATGATGTGATTAGACCTTTGAATGATCTTGTTGAAAAACATGGACAAGGTCTTCAGAAAAGCCAGTTAGTTACAATTGATGGAAATATTATGGGTATTGCCTTTATGGCGAATGCTCAACATCTTACTTATAGATCGGATGTCTTGAAAGATTTAGGAATTGCGGTTCCATCTACTTATGAAGAAATGTTAGCGGCTGCTAAAAAAATTGCGAACTATAATTTGATGCAGTACCCACTTGGCGGCGCTTATGCAGCTGGTTGGAACTTAGCTGAAGAATTCGTCAATATGTACATTGGCCATGGTGGTGAGTTCTTTAAGCCTGGCACAGCTGAGATTGCTGTAAACAATCAGCATGGTATTGATGCGCTTAATATGATGAAAGCTTTGTCTGAATATATGAACCCTGACTTCCTAACGCATGACTCAAATGCTACGAGTGCTGAATGGAAAGCTGGCAATGTTGCCCTGATGAATATGTGGGGATCACGTATCGGTGCTCTTAGAGGTGACGAGGTTGATGCAGCTGTAGTAGCTGCTACAGCTACTGCTGGCCCAATGACAGTTGGCGGTGGTACAACTGCAGCTTCAACACTATGGTGGGATGGATTTACTATAGCTAAGAACATTTCAGATGCAGATGCAGAGGCTACTTTTATAGCTTTGATGCATGCAATTCGTCCAGAAATGTTAAACGAAACGACTTCACCACAAGCTGTTTGGCTAATTGATGGTTATGTGCCTACTCCAGCTGCTGCAGGTGTATTTGCTGCTGCTGCAATGGGAACTAAGCCGTATCCAATGTTGCCATATGCAGGTCTAATGCATTCAGCTGCAGGAGTTGAAATAGTAGACTTCATGCAAGGTAAAGAAACTGCTGAACAAGCTTTAGCTGGTTTAGAAGCGGCATACACAACTGCTGCGACAGAAAAAGGCTATTTATAAGCTTTTATAAGTTGTTTGTCTCCTAAGATTAGGGCGTGTGTTTCACATGCCCTTTTCTTTTTTGTATAATTGAGTTGCTATAATCTTATTATTTTGATATGAAGCATAAGACTTTTTTTTGGTTCTTTTTACCTACAGCCCTAGCAATGTTTTTGTTCATTGCCTTGCCCTTAACTTCGATTGTTAGTCAGTCACTTCATACACCCCATGATCAGGTCTTGGTTGTTGTCGAATCGTGTGATCCATTTGGTTGTAAATCTGAAACAACTATTGATCATGAGGCGAGTAAACAAATCAAAGAAGAGGAGCCAAAAGGCAAGTGGGTCGGATTTCAAATCTATACTGATAGAAACCATCTAGCCTTTAAGGAGGTCGGTGAGCTTTGGGAGAATAAGACAAACTTTTTTGATTTTGTGTCAAGTCTTAACAATCTTCCATTTTATAAAGCAATGGGATTCACGTTAACTTATGTCATAGTGGTAACACCATTAGTTATATTATTTGGATTGATAATTGCACTGGCAGTCAACTCGCTGCATCGACATCTTAAAGGGCTTATGGTTTTCTTTTCATTGCTACCGATGATTGTAACCCCTTTGGTTGGTTCGTTGATTCTGTTTTGGATGATTGATTCAAGAGGTATTATTGGTTCAGGACTCCAAGAATTATTTGCAGATCCTAATCTGTCACTAAAGGCATCAACTGGCCTAACTTGGATAACACTCATTGTATACGGCGTTTGGCATTCTGCCCCCTTCGCCTTCATTGTTTTTTATGCTGGACTGCAGACTGTTCCACAAGAAACTATAGAAGCAGCAATGATTGATGGGGCCACACGCTTTCAGCAAACTATTCATGTCATTGTGCCTCATTTATCTCCACTAGTTGCATTTGTGGCTTTAATTCAGCTGATGGATAATTTCCGAGTATTTGAGCCAATAGTTGGTTTTAGTGCTTCGGCACATGCGACCTCTCTTTCATGGATTATATGGAATGATATTGGTCAAGAAATCAGACTTATGTCATCCGCTGCCACAACATCAGTGTTGACAATAATTGGTGTCATCATACTTCTAATGCCAGTTTTGATTAGAACATGGCGTGAATTCAATCCTGAGAAATAATATGACTTCAAATCAAATAAAAAGACCATTAGGACTCCAACTATTAATATATGGCTTTGTATTGTTCTGGTTTATTCTGGCAGCCTTTCCATTTATTTGGACTATGTGGGGCTCATTCAAAGTAGAGCTGGATTTTTTCTCTAAGGGAGATTGGACTAATGTTTTTTCTGGGGTAAGAACGCAAGTAGTATATGGAAAATCTTTTACAGGCGCAGGTTATGAGGGCGCATGGATCCAAGAAGAGTTTTGGCGCGCTTTTCTAAATACAGCGATAGTTTGTGTTTCTACAGTAGTCATATCATTAACTCTTGCAACTTTAGGTGGTTATGCGCTTTCAAGGTCTGGTTTTCGTTATTCATTTTGGCTACTAATAATTGCACTTGTTTTTCGTGCGCTGCCTCCAATCACTCTTGTTTCTGGCTATTTACAACCCTTCTATGACTGGAATGTTTGGGGAACATTGCCGACTACTATTATTGTTTTAGTGGCTATAAACCAGCCATTTACATTGTGGATGCTGCACTCATTTTTTCAAACAATTCCGAAAGAGCTTGATGAGAGTGCAAAGGTAGATGGGTGCACTCAGTTCCAAGCATTTCGACATGTAATTATTCCAGTAATGTGGCCAGGAGTTATTACTGCTGGACTCTTCTCATTCCTTTTGGCATATAATGATTTTGCTGTTACAGCTCTACTGTTGTCTCAGGAAAACCAAACTATGGTCCCTAAAATTGCCAGCTTTATGGGCACTACTCAAACAGAAGGGAACATTATGTTTGCAGTCGCAGCAGTGGTATCCTCCATAATTCCATTGTTTATTCTGGTAATGTTTTTTCAAAGGCAGCTTGTTAGTGGATTAACAGCTGGCGCAGTCAAGGGCTAGTCATTGTCCTCCTTTGATTATATTATCATTGGTGCAGGTTCCGCTGGGTGCGTATTAGCCAATCGTCTGAGTGAAAATCCAGATAATACTGTTTGTCTTATTGAGGGCGGTGGCAATGACAAGAGTCCATGGGTCAAAATCCCAGCCGGTCTTTCTATGGCCATTGACCATAAAAAACTTGATTATAACTATAAGACCGCTCCCCAAAAACATTTGAATGACCGATTAATAAAGGTCAATCGAGGCAGGTGTCTTGGAGGATCGAGCTCCATTAATGGCATGATCTATATCCGTGGTAATAAGAATGATTATGATAATTGGGAAAGACTAGGATGCAAGGGCTGGTCTTATAATGATGTTTTGCCAATCTTTAAAAAACTTGAGAACGACCAAACAGGGGGAGACCCTACTTACCATTCGACGGATGGAGAGTGGCCAGTCGTTATTCAACAAGAGATCAATAAAACGGCCCAACGCTTTATCCGTGCGGCAAATCATATAGGACTTGCATATAACACAGACTTTAATGGCGCCTCTCAGTTAGGTCTGGGTGATTATAAGGTTACTCAGGATAAAGGCACTCGAGTGAACTCGTATAGGGCCTTTATTAAGCCTATTGTTTCGAGGACTAATCTAACCATAATGACACATGCCAGAGTCCAATCAATTGAGATTGAAGGCGATATTGCTAAATCTTTAAAGCTTCAAGTGAATGGTGTTGATAAAGAATTACATTGCAATAAAGAGATTGTGCTATGTGCTGGTGCCATTGAGTCACCAAGGATACTTTTATCCTCAGGGATCGGGAATAAGGAAGAGCTTGAAGCCGAAGGAATTAGATGTCAACACAATGTTCCAGGGGTTGGTGAAAATCTTCAAGACCACCTCGACACTATGGTCACAGTTCGATCAAACAAAGCAGAGTCAATTGGTATTTCTTGGAGGTCTCTGTTGCCAAAAGTCATTACCTCTCCATTCAATTTTCTTCTGAGGAGAATGGGTTGGTGGACGAGTAATTATGTTGAAGTTGGAGGTTTTGCAAACACAAAACTTGGCCAACCTGATTATCCCGACGTTCAGTTTCACTTCACGCCTATATACCGGAGTCATCGAGGTAGAAAGTTTGAGTTTGGGCATGGATACTCCCTCTTTACATGTTTATTAAGGCCCCACAGTAGAGGATCTGTAAAAATTAAGAAAGATGGGGACATGCACAAGGCGCTGATTGACCACAATTTTTTATCTAATACCATCGATGAGGCAACCATTGTTGAGGCAATTAAAAAAGCAAGAGAAGTTTTATCATCTGAAGAGTTTGACGAGGTTCGAGGAGAGGAGATGGCTCCAGGAAAATCTATCCAGTCTGATGAGGATCTATTGGCATATATTCGTAAGACTGCAGTTACCGTCTATCATCCTGTAGGGACCTGCAAAATGGGTACTGACGATCTATCAGTCGTTTCACCAGATAATTTAAAGGTTAAAGGGTTGAGTAATCTCCGGGTTATAGATGCCTCAATCATGCCAAGCATCGTGAGTGGAAATACTTCTGCACCAACGATGATGATTGCGGAAGTTGGCGCAACAATGATATTAGAAAAGGAATAAATATGACTACAAATTTTCAAAACGAAAAAAACTTAATTCGTGATTATTACAAAGCACTAGATTCTTCGAAAGGTAATGATATTACAAAAGTTTTACAAAATTATATTAGTGAGGATTATATTTGGAGAGGATTTCATCCTTTTAATGAGATCTCAGATTCTAAGGAAGTTTCAGAAATTTTCTGGCAGCCATTTCGTCATGCATTTAAAAATATTCAAAGACGTATGGATATTTTTATTGCAGGAAAAAATCAAATTGACGGATTTGAATCCGTCTGGGTAGTTTCTATGGGCCATCTTATGGGACTCTTTGATAATGAATGGCTTGGAATTCAGCCCTCAAGAAAAATGGCCTTCCTTCGTTACTGTGAGTTTAATAAAGTTGAAAATGGAAAAATTACTGAAACTGCAATGTTTTTTGATATTCCACATGTCATGCTGCAGGTTGGATTAAACCCCTTTCCACCTCAAACAGGTGCCCATCTTGTTCAGCCAGGACCGATGACTCATGAGGGCTTGTTGTACGAAGAGCAAAATATGGAAGAAGGTGAAAAGACACTAGCTTCAATAAACTTTATGATTGAAGATATTAAAGGTTGGAAGCACACAGGAAAAATATCATTAGTTGATGAACTTAGAGCTAGCTGGAACGAAGATATGATTTGGTGGGGTCCTGCTGGTATTGGCTCAAGTTATACAATTGAAAGGTATGCTGAGCAGCACTCTGGCCCATTTAGGGCTGGTTTTAAGGATCGTATCTCTAATGGCCATCTTTGTAAACTTGCGGAAGGTCATTTTGGAGGTTTTTTTGGATGGCCTAATCTCACACTCACTCCTACAGGTGGTTTTATGGGAATGCCTGCTTCGGAAAAACCTGGAGATATGAGGGTTATAGATATGTATCG
>JACNFO010000051.1:24387-41578 GCA_014384565.1 Candidatus Pseudothioglobus aerophilus | reverse complement strand
ATTAGCCAGTCATTTTTATTAACAGGACACAGGCTATAGGTTGAGTTTTTAAGAAGAACGCTTGTAGATGTTTTTGAAATAGATTCTGTGTAGCCATTTGCACCACCCAGGCCTGCTCCAAAATCTTGGTAGTTAGCATTTGTAGCCGTTGCTATTAAGTTTTCGTCTTCGTCTCTGGTTGCAGACAACAGGTCACCAGTAATTAAATAGGCTTCATCTTGAAATCTTACATTTCCAGTCGCTAATAAAGAATTATCGATAGATGACACTTCAACATTATCAGCAGCAAGGTACAACTTTTCAGAGTTAACTTCAACATTTCCATTTAGGAGATATTTTCCTTCCAGCATTTCACTTTGATCTGCCTCAATATCGATGCTATCTGTATTAGTTGAAAATTCTTCTAAAGGAAAAAGAGTTTGATAATCTGGGCAATTAACACAAACCGGCTCATTAGGGGAACAGCTGAGCTTAACACCCTCTGCATAAACTGAAAAATGGCTTAAGATTAAAACAAGAAAAATTAAGTATTTTTTCATGAAGTAAAGCAGTTAATTAAAAAATAACATTTTATCATTATATGCGATTATAAACTCAGCCAGATTTTCAAACTTTAACAAATTCAAATTTAACCTTAGTTAAAATTTATTGGGTAAAATAAGCTTTGATTTCGAAAAAATTATATTTTTTCTTTATCGAAAAAAATTACAAAGTACTTGTTTTTTTGTACTTTGACCATATCTTAATTCTGACTTGTATCTTTAAGGAAATTACGTGAGCAAAAATCAAAATGGAGCCTCAATGGCTTGGAATGATAATAACAATCAAACTCCCCCTGAGCTTGATGAGGTTATTAAAGATTTTAAAAATAAATTTAACTCTACATTTGGTGGCAAATCATCGGGAAGCTCCTCTGCTGGTAAGGCTGCAAAAGGTAGTTTTAAATACATATTTATACTGGCCTTTATTGTATGGATGGCAACTGGTATTTATATTATTGATCCAGCTGAAAGAGGCGTTGTTTTGCGTTTTGGCGCTTTTCAAACATCTACAACTCAGGGGCCTCACTGGCATATCCCTTACCCAATTGAGTCAGTCTACAAAGTTAATGTGGAGCAAGTTCGCTCTGCAGAAATTGGTTTTAGAAACGCTCAAAATTCATATTCTGGCGGAGTAAGTTCAGAGTCATTAATGCTTACTCGTGATGAGAACATGGTTGATGTTAAGCTTGCAGTTCAATATAAAATTGCAAACGCTCAAGATTACTTATTTAATGTTTCGAATCCAGAGCTGACTTTAAGTCATGTCGTTCAAAGTATTATTAGGCAGGTTGTAGGCGATAACACAATGGACTTCGTTTTAACTACTGGCCGTGATCAAGTTGCGCAAGATGTTAAAATGGCCTCTCAGTCACTCATTAATGATTATGGACTTGGTATACAGATTACAGCTGTAACTATGCAGGACGCTCAGCCACCAGTTCAACTTAAACCTGCCTTTGATGATGTTGTAAAGGCGAGGGAAGATGAGCAGAGATATATTAATGAAGCCCGGGCTTATGCAAATGATATTGTTCCTAAGGCTCGTGGTGCAAGTCAGAGGCTTCTCGCAGAAGCTGAAGCCTATAAATCAGAAGTGGTTTCTAAGTCAGAGGGTGAGGCTTATCGTTTTACTCAGATCTTAACTGAGTATACAAAGGCTCCTGGTGTTACTAAGGAGAGGCTATATAGAGAGACTTTAGAGGATGTTCTAAGTAATACGAACAAAGTTATTGTAGATTCAAACTCTAATTCTCTTATGTATCTGCCAATTGATCAGTTAATTAACTCTAATAAGGTTTCAAGAACTGGTTCAAATACAAGTACTTATAATCAAACTCCATCGGGTCAAAGTGGTGAAAGTGTATTACGCTCAAGGGAGAACAGATAATGAATAGAATTATTATAGTAGTAGCTGTATTGTTAGCAATCTTAATAAGCTCAAGTTTGTATACTGTTAATGAAACGCAAGTAGCAATTAAACTAAGGCTCGGAGAAATTGTTTCAGTTGAAAATAAACCAGGTCTTAAGTTTAAAACTCCTTTTGTGAATAACGTTGTTACATTTGATCAGCGTATTCAGACATTGGATGCTCAAGCAGAATCATTTTTGACTGTTGAAAAGAAAAATTTAACGGTTGACTCTTATGTTAAGTGGCGAATTGTTGATACAGAAAAGTTTTATATATCAACGGGCGGTTCGATGGCATCGGCAAACTTAAGGCTAGCTCAAAATAATCAGGATGCTCTTAGAAGTGAATTTTCTAAGCGTACTATTATTGAAGTTGTATCCTCTCAGCGTGATGCAATTATGGCAAGTGTGAAAAGTAAGCTTAAGGAAATTGCTGAAGATGAGTTTGGTATTGAGGTTATAGACGTTCGTATTAAACGAATTGAGCTTGCTCAGGAAGTTAGAAATTCAGTCTATAGTCGAATGGAGACAGAAAGAAAAAGTATTGCCAATAAATTCCGCTCAGAAGGCGCAGAGGAAGCTGAAAAAATCCAGGCTTTTGCAGACAAAGAGAGAACAATTATCCTGGCAAATGCTTACAGGGATTCTGAAAAGATTCGAGGAAATGGAGATGCAATCTCAGCAAGTAATTATGCTGAAGCTTACAATCAAGATGTTGATTTTTATTCTTTTTATCGCTCTTTGGAGTCATATAAAAAGTCTTTTAATCAGCAAGGCGACATCCTAATACTAAATCCTGATTCAGAGTTTTTCCGCTACTTTAACCCTTCAAACTAAAAAAGGGTTATGAGTAATTGGCAATTACCTGAGGGCATAGATGAGCTCACTGGTGATCAGGCAATCACTTTTGAACAAAGAAGAAGAGATTTATTAGATCTTTATCAAAGCTGGGGGTACGAAGTTGTAGTACCTCCGATGATAGAGTTTTCAGAAACGCTAGTATTAAACTCAACATCGATTGATGAAAAGACGTTTAAGTTTCTTGATTCGGTTTCTGGAAAAATGCTTGGTGTTCACTCTGATATAACTCCTCAAATAGCAAGAATAGACTCTAAGCGTGTTAAGTCTGAGCGTGTAGAGCGTTATTGCTATATAAATGCAATATTACAAACCAAGGCTGATGACTTCTATGCATCCAGGTCTCCCATTCAAGCTGGTGCAGAGCTTTATGGGTATAAAGGTATTGATGCAGATATAGAGGTTATTGTCTTAATGCTCTCCTCTTTAGAGCTGTTAAACATAAAAAATATAACATTAAGTCTTGGCAATACAGCAATTTTTAATGCACTTTGTGCCTCTGCAAATCTTGAAAGTAAAGAAATTGCAGAGCTAAGAGATATTTTTAGAAGAAAGTCACTTCCAGATCTTGAAAGTTTTCTTTACAACACCAAGATTAAAGAGGCCGATAAATTTACATCACTTATCTCACTTGATGGTAATGAAAAAGTACTTGAAAAGGCTAATGGTATATTTAAAAGTATTCCAGCAATTATTGATGCAATTAATGATTTAGATAAACTCAATGATTTCTTTAAAGATAAAAACATTGATTTAATGTTTGATTTGGGTGAAGTGAAAGCATATGAATATCATGATGGAGTAGTATTTGCTGCATATAGTGATAAGTTTTCTAAGGCGATCTCTCAAGGTGGTAGATATGATGCACTAAGTAAATCATTTGATTCTAATAGAGAGGCTACAGGCTTTTCTTTTGATCTTAAGTTTTTAATTCAGCAGCAAGAAAATTCAATTAATCAAAGTAAAGTACTAAATGCGCCAAATATTGATAATCCAGACTTTATTGAATTTATAAATGATCTTAGAGCCAAAGGCCACATTATAAAAACAGATTTAAATGGTTCAACTAAGGTTGATTTTATTCATGAAAATGGAAAATGGAGATTAAAGAAATAGTATGGGAAAAAATGTAGTAATCATTGGTACTCAGTGGGGTGATGAAGGCAAGGGAAAGATTGTTGATTTGATTACTGACAAAGTAAGCTCAGTGGTTCGCTTTCAGGGCGGACATAACGCGGGACATACCTTGGTGATAGATGGCAAGAAAACAGTACTACACCTCATTCCATCTGGCATCTTAAGAAGCAGTGTGAACTGTTATATTGGCCATGGCGTTGTGTTATCAATGACCGCTCTTCTAAAAGAGATGAATGAACTCGAGGAGTCAGGAGTTGAGGTCAAATCTCGACTAAAAATAAGCCCAGGATGTCCTTTAATTCTACCATACCATATTGAGCTTGATAATGCGCGTGAGGCTCACAGAGGAAAAGCGGCAATTGGAACGACTGGAAATGGGATTGGTCCGGCTTATGAAGACAAGGTAGCCAGAAGAGGCCTTAGGGTTGGTGATCTGTTAGATGAGGAGCTTTTTGCAGTAAAACTCAAAGAAGTGGTTGACTATCATAACTTTAGTTTACAAAATTATTACAAGCAGCCTGCAGTAGATTATAAAAAAACCTTAGAGCAGGCATTAAGCCAAGCTAAGATTGTTAAGTCGATGATTATTGATGTTGCTGATGAATTACATAAACAAATGGCTAATGATGAAAATATCCTATTTGAGGGTGCTCAAGGAGCGCTTCTAGATATTGATCAAGGAACCTATCCATTCGTTACCTCTTCAAATACTACTTCTGGAGGCGCGGTAACTGGTTCTGGTGTTGGCGTTCGTGATATTGATTATGTTTTAGGCATTGTAAAAGCCTACACCACTAGAGTTGGGGGTGGTCCATTCCCAACCGAGCTTGATTATGATGTGAACACCGATGAGGGCGACCCAATTGGAAGAGAGCTTTGTTCTAGAGGACATGAATTTGGCGCCACTACCGGTCGTCAAAGGCGATGTGGCTGGCTTGATTTAGTTATCTTAAATCGATCCTTTAAATTAAATGCTGTAAGCGGAATATGCCTGACAAAGTTAGACGTTATGGATGAATTAGATTTAATAAAAATATGTATTGCTTATGAGGTAGATGGCCAAACAACCTCTATTCCTCCATTTTCAGCTGAAGGCTATAGTGCGGCAACCCCTGTATATATAGAGATGCCAGGATGGAAGTGCTCGACAATTGGAACTCATTCGTTTGATGACTTGCCTCAAGAGGCAAAAAACTATATACGAAAGATAGAAGAACTAAGCCAGATTCAAGTTGATATCTTGTCAACAGGTCCTGATAGGGATGAAACTCTAATTCTAAAGAATCCTTTTGATTAGTTCTAATCGTTTCTAAGCTTACTTTATACTAAGCACATTATGTCAGACCCTCACTATCATCGTGAAGCGGAAAAATATGAGAGCCCGATCCCATCTCGCGAACATATTTTAAGTTTTATTCAGCAAAAACCCAAAACTAAGAGCCAGCTTTTTGAGCTTCTTTCATTAGAAGATGAACAAAAAAAAGCCTTTGAAAGGCGTTTAAGGGCAATGGTACGGGATAAGCAACTCAGCTGTAATAAGAATGGGGTGTATCGACCATACTCTAATAGAGGCCTCATCACAGGAACTGTCATTGCTAACCCTAAAGGGTTTGGCTTCGTTGTTTTAGATAAGGGCGGGAAAGATCTTAGGCTTTCGAATCAACAAATGAAGTTAGTTTTTCATGGCGACAAGATTAAAGTTCGGCTTCTCAATCGGAGACTAGATGCTGAAGTTGTTGAAGTCATCGAAACAGCAAAAAATCTTGTTGGAAGGCTTCATCTTGATGATGGTGATTATTATGTTGTTGTCGATGATAGACGAATTAAGCATAACATTGATATTGTAGAGCTGATAGAAGGTTGCTCTGACAATCAAGTAGTAGTGGTTGAAATACTATCTTCTCCAACCCTAGATAGCAATGCTACTGGAAAAATTACCTCAATCCTTGGAAATTACTTAGACGAAGGCGTAGAAGTAGATTCTGCGATTTACCGCCACCAAATACCCTCTGTCTTTGGAGAAATAGCCCTTGAAGAGGCATCTAAATTACCAACTAAAGTCCTCCCACAAGATAAAAAAGACAGGGTAGATATAACAAATTTAGAGCTTATAACAATTGATGGAGACGACTCTAGGGATTTTGATGATGCTGTATATGCCAAACCGTCCAAAAATGGCTGGAAACTAATTGTTGCAATTGCTGATGTCTCTCACTACGTAAAGGAAGAGTCTGAGTTAGATGTTGAGTCTTTAGATCGTGGGAATTCAGTTTATTTCCCGCATAGAGTTGTGCCAATGCTTCCTGAAGCTATATCAAATGGCCTTTGCTCGCTTAATCCTAAAGTTGAAAGGCTTTGTATGGTGTGTGAGATGGAAATTGATTCATTGGGGGAGTTCATAGACTATAAATTTTATCCAGCTGTTATGCTATCTCATGCTCGCCTTACATATGGGCAGGTCAATGAAATGCTTGAGAATAAAAAGAGTCCTTTAAGAAAAGAGTATAGCAATGTAGTTGAAAATGTAGACTACCTTTATAGTCTTTACAAAACGCTTCGAATTTCTAGGCAGAAAAGAGGCGTAATGGATTTTGATCGAATTGAAAGTCAAATATTATTTGATGGCAAAGGCAAGATTAAAGACATTGTAGCTAGAAAAAGAAATGATGCGCATAGGTTAATTGAAGAATGCATGTTGATGGCAAATCAGGCGACTGCGAAATTCCTACAGAAAAAAAATGAAGACTTCTTATTCAGAGTTCATCCTAAGCCTACAGCTGAAAAAATTGAGGTCACTAAAAAGTTTTTATCTGCGGTTGGTTTGACTTTAGAAGGCGGTCATCAACCAGAATCCAAAGATTTTGCCAAGGTATTAAAAAATGCTCATGGTAGGGACGATGAGAACATTATCAAAACTGTGGTGCTTCGAACAATGAAGCAGGCTACCTATACTCCGAATAATGAGGGCCACTTTGGCTTAGCTTTTGAGGATTACACCCACTTTACCTCTCCAATTCGCCGTTATCCAGATCTACTAGTTCATCGCGCTATCAAGCGCGCTTTATCAGGCAAAGTTAGGGATCCATCAGCTAGAATGTTAGAGCTAGGGGCTCACCTATCAATGACCGAAAGGAGGGCTGATGATGCATCAAGAGATGTTGAGCAGTGGCTCAAATGTGAATATATGAGTGACAAGGTGGGCGATAACTTTAATGGTGTTATTTCTGGCGTTGCAGGTTTTGGCCTTTTTGTAGAACTTTCTGACGTATTTGTAGAAGGCTTAATTTCAGTTCGTGACTTAAGGGACGACTACTTTATTTTTGATGATATTCATCACCAATTAAAGGGCGAAAGGAATGGAAAAATTTATCGTTTAGGCGACATGATTAAAGTGAAGATTGCTTCAGTAAACCTGGACGATAGAAAAATTGACTTTATTCCAGTCAATTAAACCTTAACTATTCAGTTATTGCGCCTCTTGAGGCCGACTGCGCAAGTTTCGCATACTTCGCTAATACGCCTTTAGTGTATTTTGGAGCTGGCTTTACCCACTTAGAGAGTCTATCTTCAATGACTGAGTCGTCAACAAGAAGTTCGAGGCGATTATTTTCAGCATCAATCAATATTTCATCGCCATCTTCAATAATTGCAAGAGCTCCACCAACAAAAGCCTCAGGGGTTATATGACCCACTACAAAACCATGAGTTCCACCTGAAAACCTTCCGTCAGTTATTAGAGCAACTTTTCCGCCCAACCCTTTACCCATAACAGCTGAGGTAGGCGCTAACATTTCACGCATTCCCGGGCCACCTTTTGGGCCTTCATAACGAATGACAATAACATCACCTTCTACAACCTTATCTTTTAAAACTGCCTGAAGCGCGTCTTCTTCACAAGCAAAAGTTTTGGCGCTTCCTTGAAACTTCAGACCTTCTTTGCCAGTGATTTTAGCAACTGCACCGTCAAGAGCAAGATTACCTCTTAGAATTCTTAAGTGGGAGTCTTTTTTGATTGGATTCTCTAATGACATAATGATTTCTTGACCATCAGTATAGGGCTTAACATCTTTCAAGTTCTCAGCTAAGGTCTTGCCAGTTACTGTTATGCAATCACCATGAAGCATTCCTGCATCTAATAGCATTTTCATTAAGGGTAGAGTGCCTCCTATCTGAACAAGCTCACTCATCATATATTTGCCTGAAGGCTTAAGATCAGCAAGAACAGGCACGTTTGTGCCAATTCGAGTGAAATCATCAATTGTTAGGTCAACATTAATGGCATCAGCCATTGCAATTAAATGCAGTACTGCGTTGGTTGAGCCACCAAGAGTGATGATTAAAGTAATTGCATTTTCAAATGCTTCTTTAGTCATAATATCACTTGGTTTTATATCTTTATCTAATAGATTTAATACAGCTTCACCAGCTCTTGATGAGTCGCTATTTTTATCAGCAGATATTGCATCTTGAGATGAAGAATTAGGAAGGCTCATTCCTAGAGCTTCAATTGCTGATGCCATCGTGTTGGCGGTATACATTCCGCCACAAGAACCAGGTCCTGGAATCGCAGTTGATTCAATTTGCTCAAGCTCAATATCAGTAATATCATTATTTGCTCTCTTGCCGACAGCTTCAAAAACACTAACAACATCGGTATGATTTTTACCAGGCTGAATGGTCCCTCCGTAAACAAAGACCGAAGGCCGATTAAGTCTAGCCAATCCCATAAGGCATCCAGGCATATTTTTATCACAACCTCCAATGGCAACAACTCCATCAAATCCTTGGCAAGCAACTACAGTTTCAATCGAATCAGCAATGACCTCTCTAGAGACTAGGGAATACTTCATTCCTTCTGAGCCCATTGAAATGCCATCCGAAATTGTAATTGTATTAAATATTACAGCTTTTCCACCCGCAGAATTGACACCAATCTCAGCCTCATCAGCTAAATCATTGATATGCATATTGCAGGGAGTAACCATAGACCAGGTTGATGCAATTCCTACTTGAGGTTTTTTGAAATCTTCTTTTTTAAAGCCTACTGGATAAAGCATCGCTCTTGATGCGGCGCGTTCATAACCATCGACTACAGCTGAGGAGTATTTTCTTGAGTTTGACATCTATTTTAAATTAGCAAAAAATACAAATTTTAGACTAAAATAGTGCGGTTCTCTGGGCAATTTAAGGTTAGAAGTTGAGTAAAGCTAAACAAATTATTGAATTAATGCAGCCTTTCGTTGATGAGGGTAGATTGTTAGAAAGAAGTTATGAAAGCATTAATAATGAAATAGAAAACTTTATATCTATTGAAAGTAATGGTGAAATTATTGCTTGTGCAGGCCTAAAACTTTATGAAAAAGAAAATATGGGTGAAATTTATGGATTAGTAGTGAATAAAGATTATCACAATACTGAGACCTCATCTAATTTAATGGACTTGCTCATCCAAAAAGCCTTGAGCCATAATTTATCTGCTATTTTTGCGCTTTCAAAATTTGGAGGCAGGTTCTTTTTTAGATATGACTTTGTTGAGAGTGATATCAGTTCACTCCCTTTGATTAGGCAAAAGAGTTATGATTATCAACGAAATTCAATTATCTACCTGAGAAATTTATAAGCTTTGACTACTTACTTTTTTTTGAGCAACAAATAATTAATGACACTTAAAGATAGAATTCGTGGATACCTGCCAGTTGTAGTAGACGTTGAAACTGCTGGCTTTAACGAAAATACAGACGCTTTATTGGAAATCTGTGCAATAATTCTAGGCTTTGATGATGTTGGTAACTTCTTTCCCAAAAAGACACTACATTTTCATGTAGAACCATTCAAGGGAGCTAATATTGAGCCTTCAGCTTTGAAGTTTAATGGTATTGATATCGATAATCCATTTAGACTTGCAGTGCCTGAAAAGCAAGCCCTTAGTGAAATTTTTAAGTGCGTTAGTGATGAGTTAGTTATAGAGGATTGCACCCGGGCAATATTAGTAGGTCACAATGCATTTTTTGATCTTGGGTTTGTGAAGGCTGCTACAAAACGCTCTAAGCTTAAGAGCCCGTTTCATCAATTTTCAACCCTTGACACTGTTAGTTTGTCCGCTCTTTACTGCGGTGAAACTGTTCTTGCAAAAGCAGCTGTGAAGTCTGGAATCGAATGGGATAACGAGCAAGCGCATTCAGCGCTTTATGATACTAAAAAGACCTCAGAGCTATTTTGTAAAATTTTCAATTCTCAACCCTTGCTTTAAGCTTTGATTTCTCTCAAGTATTTATAATCCATTGCCCATTTAATAAACTCACCCGTATTAATTTTGTTGCCTCTAAATCTTTCTCTTAGAAGGTGATTTTCTACTCTTTGAAAAAATATTAAACTCAAATAGTTTTCCTTAAGCCCTCCAACTTCATTTAATTCAGTTTTATATAAGTTAGGTTCTATGGAGCTAGCAAGGGTTGGATTAATTCCAAGAAGAATTAATAGGCATTCATTAAAGTTTAAATGATTTTTTTCTGTTAAAAAACTGTGCCATTCAGATCTAGTTTTAATCTGCTTATCAGAAACATTTGGCGCTTTGAAGTCTAAAATATTGTCTGAAAGAATCTCCTCGACTGATTTTTTATCATTTGCATCAACTTTATCTAGATTTTTATTGTTATCAAAGAGCAGTAAGTCATAAAGTCTCTGTATTTCAAATTTAATGTTTTCTGCAGTTCTTTCATGAAAAATTTTATAGGTATTTTCACTCATATTATCAAGGGGCTAGTTATTAAAAAGATTTTCTTGCTCTAAAGTCCAATTTCTAATTTTTTCGGTTATCTCAGAAGCAGATAAGTTTAAATCTGAAATGGGCTCTCCAATAACGACAGTAATTACACCAGGCTTCTTGACAAAGCCTCCTTTAGGCCAAAGATGTCCAGCATTATGAAAGACGGGAACTATTTTAAATCCAGATTTTTTTGCAATAGCAGAGCCGCCATTTTGATACTCTCCTATTTGTTTATAAGGTTGACGAGTTCCTTCCGGAAAAATAACAATGGAGATTCCTTTATTTAATCTATCAGTGCCTTGCTTGATAACTTTTTTAATTGCTTTAAGTTTGTCACCTCGATTAATAATAATTGGTTTAAGAAGAGCAAGGCTCCAGCCAAATATTGGAAGCCATAAAAGCTCCTTCTTTAAGACCCATGTGTGAGCTGGAAAGATGGTCTGAAAAGCCAGGGTTTCCCATGTTGATTGGTGGTTAGAGATAATTACGCAAGGTGATTTATTTACATTCTCTTGGCCAATAATATTCGTTGTGATATTTAGAGTTATTTTAAGCCACCAGATGCAAAAAATAGCCCACTGTGAGAGAAATTTGTGTCGTGTAGAGTAGTTTGCAAAAACCAAAAATAATCCACATAAAGTGATCAAAATTAAACTAATAATTGAGCCAACAAAGTACAATAGTGATCTTA
Organism: Candidatus Pseudothioglobus aerophilus; assembly: GCA_014384565.1. Classification (GTDB taxonomy): domain Bacteria; phylum Pseudomonadota; class Gammaproteobacteria; order PS1; family Pseudothioglobaceae; genus Pseudothioglobus; species Pseudothioglobus aerophilus. The sequence continues at coordinate 30,177 of JACNFO010000051.1, read as the reverse complement.
AAAGTAACATAGGATATAGTAGGTCTTAGCGTTATAATTCTATATAAAATTTTACTAACATTACAAACATTAAGTTTATGTTTTTCTGAAAGTAAAAAAAACTTTTAATTCTTTTTCATCTTAGTAGGAATTTATGGACATTTTGATCGTATTAATTTCTTTATTGTTTGGAGCTTTTATAAGCTATTTTATTCTTAATAAAAAGCTGACCGCTTCAAATCAAAAAAATATTCAACTCGAGACAACGCTTAATGAAAAAGAAAAAAATTTTTCAGAAAAATTACAGCTTGTTGATCAACTTAAGAGCCAAGTTAATAGTGAATTTAAAAATATTGCATCTGAAATACTAAAGACAGACCGTGATAAGCTTAAGGTTGATAACTCCGATCTACTAAATCCTCTTCAAACTCAGCTGAAAAGCTTTAGAGAAAGAATTGAAACTATAACCAAAGAGCAGGTTGAAGAAAGAACATCTCTCAAAGAGCAAATTAAGTCATTACACGAAGCAAATATTGAAACGCGCCAATCCGCTCAAAACTTAACGAATGCATTGACCTATGACAATAAGCAGCAAGGTGACTGGGGCGAAGAAATTTTAAACTCTCTCTTGGTCAGTTATGGATTTCGAGAGGGTGTTGAGTTTGATCTTCAAAAACAATATAAAAATGAAATGGGTGAAAGGTTTAAGCCTGATGTGATTCTCCATTTGCCTGAAGGAAAGGATGTCGTTATCGATTCAAAAGTTTCCCTCAAGGACTATGCGGATTATATTGCAGATCAAACTAATGAGGCTGCCTTAAAAAAACACATTGCTTCAATTGAGAACCAAATTAAGAATATTAGTATTAAAGAGTATGAGAATCTTGAAGGAGTCAAAAGTCTTGATTTTATATTTGTTTTTATTCCTATAGAAGGTGCCTTATTGCTGGCTCTTCAGTACAGACCTAACTTGTTTGATGACGCATTAAAGAAAAACATTATGCTTGTCTCACCTTCAATGCTTAGTATGAGTTTAAAGACTGTTAACTTTATGTGGCAGACAGACAAACAAAATAAAAACGCAGATGAGATTGCAAGGCAGGCCGGCAAAATGTACGACAAGCTTGCTGGATTTTTTAATGACTTGGACAAGATTGAAAATCAATTAGATAAGACCAAGGAAGGCTTTTCCGACGTTCGTAAAAAACTTCAAACTGGCCCAGGCAATCTAATTGGCCGCGCTGAGAAGTTAAAAGCACTCGGGGTTAAATCAAACAAGGAAATTAATGAATGATTGTATCTAGAGATCATATTTTTAAGGGTGGTGAGCTTAAAGATAAAGTTATTTTAGTTACAGGTGCTAATAGAGGCTTTGGCCTAGCGATTACTATGGATCTCTCTAAAGCTGGTGCTACTGTTATTATGCTTGGTAGAGACTTAGGTTCCCTTGAGTATGCTTATGACGCAGTTGTGAATGCTGGATACAAAGAGCCTATACTTTACCCGCTAGATCTTGAAGGCGCTACACCTGAGAATTATCAAGAGCTCCAAGACAATGTTTTAGAGAAGTTTGATAAGCTTGATGGGTTAATTCATAACGCTGCAATACTTGGAGTGCAAATGCCAATTGAGCAGTATGATATAAAGCTTTGGTACTCTACGCTCCAGATTAACCTGAGCGCTCCATTTATGCTCACTCAATTTTTAATTCCTGCGCTAGTCAAGTCTGAGGATGCTAGGATTCTTTTCTTGTCTTCTTCTGTTGGAAGGGAAGCTAGGGCTTATTGGGGTGCTTATAGTGTTAGTAAGTTTGGAATAGAAGGCTTTGCTAAGACCCTCTCTGAGGAGCTTGAAAAAACTAACATTACTGTTAACACTGTTAACCCAGGAAAACTAAGAACTGAAATGAGAAGAACGGCCTACCCAGCAGAGGACTCGTCAACCGTTCCAACACCAGAGGAGAAGAGCGCTGCGATCGTTTATTTACTGTCTAGCTTGAGTCCAAAAATGAATGGCGAACAATTGACGATAGCCGACTAGAGTTATCGCTGCAAGTCTTCGCTTAGGTGGGGATGAATTTTTTTTAGAAGCTCTTTATAGACTTCTGCATTACCCGCAACTATGTTTCCAGTTTCCATGTACTGGTCTCTTCCAGAAAAATCCCCAATAAATCCGCCTGCCTCTTTAACCATAAGCGCACCCGCAGCTATATCCCATGAGTTAAGACCAATCTCCCAAAAACCATCCAGTCTTCCAGCTGCAAGATAAGCTAAATCTAGAGCAGCGGCTCCAGCTCTACGAATTCCAGAAACATGAGGATGAATTGCTTTAAAAGTCTCAAGATAACAGTCAAGGTGTTGAGGCTGCTTAAAAGGAAAGCCAGTTCCAATAAGAGTATCTTTAAGCCCAACAGACATAGTAACCCGCATTCTCTCATCATTTAGATAAGCACCTTCGCCTTTAGATGAAGTAAAGAGCTCCTCTTTAAATGGATCATAAATGACCGCATGCGTTGTAACGCCTTTTTCTAAAAGGGCAATTGACACCGCATATTGCGGAAAGCCGTGTAAAAAGTTAGTCGTTCCATCTAATGGATCTATTATCCAAAGAAAATTATCATCACCAAGAGTTTTCCCACTCTCTTCAGCCAAAATAGAATGTTTTGGGAAGGCTTTTTTAATCTCGTTTATAATGGCTTTTTCAGCCGTTTTATCAACCTCAGAAACGAAGTCATTAAGTGACTTATTTTCTATAGTTAGTAAATCGACCTGGTTATGGTACCTTAAAATAACATCACCAGCTGCTCTGGCAGCTCTAACTGCAATATTAACGGTAGGATGCATGGTAAATGAGCCAAATAAATAAAGAATCGAATTATACCTTGACGAGTTTTAATAAAGTGAGGATTGTTATGGTGAATACCACTGAGCCAGGTAATATTGGAGCGGCGGCTAGAGCTATGAAAAATATGCTTTTAACTCAGTTATATTTAGTAACACCCTCTAATTACCCCTCCGCTGTTGCAACTGCAAGAGCAAGTGGAGCAGATGACGTTCTCTCAAATGCAAAAGTATGCAGCACTTTAGAAGAAGCTCTGATTGGAGTGCATCTAGTTATTGGCGCTAGTGCGCGCCAAAGAAATATTAAATGGAGGCAGCTAAATGTCATTGAAACGTGTGGTGAAATTCAATCAATAGTTGCCTCAAATGAGCAAGAAGTTGCAGTGGTTTTTGGCACCGAAAATTCTGGCCTTACAAATGAAGAGCTTGATTTATGTTCGATTCTAATGACAATTCCTGGGAACCCCAAGTACTTTTCATTAAATGTTGCATCCGCGATTCAAGTTTTTGCATACCAGAACTACGTCAGCACTGTAGAAGGTAAGTTTGATAATTCAGGTAGTGAAATTGTCAGCTTTGATGAATTAAATAGCTTTTATAATCACCTGGAGCAGGCGCTTGAGCACATCAAATACTTTGATACAAAAAAACCTAAAATTCTTTTGATGAGGCGCCTTCGAAGGCTTTTTGGTAGAAGTAGCCTGGAAAAAGAAGAGATAGCAATATTAAGAGGCATTCTTAATAAAATTAATCCTTATAAGACTTAATTTAGAGCAAAAAAAAACCCGAAAAATCGGGTTTTTTTTTGGCCTAGGTTGTTCTGTCAACCTAGCATTAGTTTGTTCATTCGTTTTACAAACTCAGCAGGCTCCTTTATTTGTCCGCCTTCACTAAGAACGGCTTGGTCAAATAATACTTTCACGAGGTCTTCATCAACTTTTGTTTTAAGTTTAATGACAAGTGGATGATCAGGATTTATCTCAAGAATAGGTTTGGTATCAGGAATGTCCTGACCTAGAGACTTCATGATTCGCTCCATGTTTCCGCCCAGCTCATTTTCATCAGCAACTAGGCATGAAGGAGACTCACTTAGTCGACTTGAAACCTTAACCTCTTTAACTTGATTGCTGAGGATTTCTTGAGCTTTAGTGATGACACTTTCAAAATCTTTCACTGTTTTTTCTTTCTTTTTCTTATCTTCTTTTGAATCAAGATCTTCAAGGTCACCTTTTGCAATTGATTTGAGTGAGTACTCTTCAAAATCACCAAAGTTAGCGACTAACCACTCATCAACTCTATCTGATAGCAATAGAACCTCAATATCTTTTTGTTTAAAAATTTCTAGATGAGGAGAACCTTTGGCTGCCTCATATGTGTCTGCAGTGACATAATAAATATTTTTTTGTCCCTCTTTCATTCGGCCAATATAGTCTTTAAGAGAAATTGTTTGATCTGAACTGCCAGCCGATGTTGAGGTAAACCTTAAAAGATTTGAAATTTTATCTTTGTTTGCAAAGTCTTCTACAACGCCTTCTTTAATAACCATTCCAAACTCTTTCCAGAATGTGGCGTAGTTTTCAGGTTTATTTTTAGACATTTTATCGAGCTCAGACAAAATTCTTTTTACCGACGCTTTTTTAATTGTATCAACTACTTTACTGCCTTGAAGGATCTCTCTAGAGACGTTTAATGAAAGGTCTGCAGTATCTATTACACCTTTTATAAATCGAAGGTACTGAGGGAGTAGCTCTTCATTTCCTTCCATTATAAAAACTCTTTTAGCGTAAAGCTTTACACCACTTTTTCTTTTAGGTTCCCACATATCAAATGGAGCTTTTTTAGGAATATACAAGAGCGATGAATAATCAAGTTTTCCTTCAACTCTATTATGTATTTGAGTCAATGGCCCTTCAAAGTCATACGTTAAGGCTTTGTAAAATTCATCATAATCAGCTTGAGAGAGTTCTTTCTTATCTTTCATCCAGAATGCAGTTGCTTCATTTATTTTTTCGTATTCAATCACATCCTTATCTTCTTCAGAGGGCTTGAGCATCATAATAGGGACAGTAATATGATCAGAGTATTTTGATATGACTCCTCGAATTCGAAAGTCATCAATAAATTCTTTTTCAGCTTTTTTAACATCAAGAATAATTGTTGTGCCATAGTCCTCTAGCTCAACACTCTCTATGGAGTAATCTCCCTTTCCTTTTGAAATCCATTTTGTTCCATTTGCCTTATCATCTCCAGCCTTTCTACTTAGAAGAGTGACTGTATTAGAAACAATAAAAGCGGAGTAGAATCCAACTCCAAATTGACCAATTAAATTAGAATCTTGGGTTTGATTTTTATCAAGACCCTCTAAGTATTTTTTGGTTCCAGAGTTAGCGATTGTTCCAATATTTTCCATGACCTCGTCATGAGTCATTCCTATTCCATTATCTTTAATAGTAATAGTCCCTGCATCTTTATCAATATCAATATGAATACTTGGCTCATCTTTTGCCTCAATAAGTTTGTCATTTGATAAAGATTCGAATTTCAGCTTATCTATTGCATCTGATGCATTTGAGACAAGTTCTCTTAGAAAAATCTCTTTATTGGAATAAAGAGAGTGAATCATTAGGTCAAGTAGCTGAGATACTTCAGTTTGAAATTCATGTGTTTGTTTTTGACTCATTGAAAATCCTTAATCGTTTAACGTAAAATGTAAAGATATGGCCAATCCGGAAAAAAACAAGTATCAAGATGAAATATTAATTAAACAAATTGAAGAATTTGTAGCTCATTTAAGCGTTGAAAAAAATTATGCACTAAATACTGTTTCAGCTTACAAGAGAGATCTGTTGAAGTTCTTATCTTTTTTAGGTAATAAAAATATCTCTGGCTGGGTAGAAGTAGATGGCGATACAGTTAATTTATTTGTGATGGGTTTAAGGCATGGCGATATTTCAAATAAATCCATTAGGCG
>JACNFO010000051.1:22072-23836 GCA_014384565.1 Candidatus Pseudothioglobus aerophilus | reverse complement strand
AGGCATGCAGCGGCGACTCACTTCCTTCAGTCTAGTCATGATCTACGAGCGGTTCAAGAATTTCTAGGACATAAGAGCATTAAAAGTACTCAGGTTTATACGCACCTAGATTTTTTAGAATTATCAAAGGTTTATGATGAGTTTCATCCTAGAGCAAAAAAATGAAAATAACTATAAAAACCCAATTAGCTCTTAATCATCTTCGAACCGGCGTTATAGCTCATCCAACAGATACTATATACGGATTAGCTTGTATGGCAAATAACCCAGAAGCAATTAAAACATTAGCTAGTTTGAAACATAGAGATATTAAAAAAGGCTTTATATTATTAGCCTCTGATATAAATTACTTATTGCCCTATATTGATCCAAACCTAGCTGTTAATTTATTAACAAAACTTTCTACTCCGACAGAAATTGCAACAACTTATTTGGTGCCAAAATCAAAAAATACTTCACGCCTAATAACTGGAGAACATGAACTTTTAGCAGTTCGAATTACCTCTAATCCTTTAATTTCATATTTTTGTGAAAACACGGGCTCTGCATTAATTTCCACAAGTGCTAATACTCAAGGAGGAAGAGTTGCTTCTTCTTTAATAGAGCTTAAAAAGTATTTTGGTAATGAGCTTTCTTACGCATTACCCCCAAATAAGTATAATTCTGAGCCTTCAAGAATCGTTAATTTAATTACAGGCGAGCGTCATCGATGATAGATCTAGTGAAAAAGTATTTGACTGGGCTCCAGCAATCTATTTGCTCTGAAATTGAGCTGATTGAAGGCGGAGCTCAATTTGTTCAAGATAGCTGGACACGGGATGATAAGAGAGGTTCAGGCCTTACTAATATTCTTTCAAATAGCAATATATTTGAAAAAGGTGGCATTAATTATTCAATAATTACTGGTGATAAAATGCCCAAATCTGCCACTGCACTTAGGCCTGAGCTTGAAGGTAGGAAATATACAGCTCTTGGGGTTTCATTGGTTCTTCATCCTGAAAATCCTTTTATTCCAACGGCGCATGCTAACGTTCGATTTTTTATTGCTGAAGAGAAAGGAAAAGATCCGATATGGTGGTTTGGGGGCGGCTTTGACTTAACTCCTTATTACGGCTTTGATGAAGATGCAGTTCATTGGCATCAGATTGCTAAGAAAGCTTGCATGCCCTTTGGAGAAGAAGTTTATCCAAAATATAAAAAATGGTGTGATGACTATTTTTACTTAGGTCATCGAGATGAGCAGCGCGGAATAGGCGGGTTGTTTTTTGATGATTTGAATAGTGGCGGTTTTGATGGATGCTTTGACTTCATGAAAAGTGTTGGCAATCATTTTAGTGAGGCCTATTTACCCATCGTCAAAAAGAGAGTAAATACCCCATATACTGAGAGCGAGAAAGATTTTCAATTGTACCGTCGCGGTCGATACGTAGAATTTAACCTGATACATGACAGAGGAACGCTATTTGGCTTACAGAGCGGCGGCAGAACTGAGTCAATTTTGATGTCACTGCCACCAACCGTTAAGTGGTCTTACCAATTTAAAGCAAAACCTGATAGCCAAGAAGAAAAACTAACGAGTTATTTTTTAAAACCTAAGGATTGGGCTTCATAAAAATCAACCTAAGTTGAATATATTTCTGGAGTAATTCTAATTAATTTAGGATATAATCACAACTTGAAAACTTTGCTAACCTCTTAACGAGCTAGCAATATCGTTTGCAACGGCGCAGACTTCCTGACAATGCCTGTCAATTTTGTTATTTA
>JACNFO010000051.1:0-21667 GCA_014384565.1 Candidatus Pseudothioglobus aerophilus | reverse complement strand
TATCGCGCTGAAGAGTTCATGAAAGCTTCTGGCGTTGGTGATACTGCATATTTTGGAAATGAGCCTGAATTCTTTGTTTTTGACAGTGTCAAATGGGACACCGGTCACGGCATGGGTAAGGCTTTTTATGAAATTAATTCAGAAGAGGCGGCTTGGAATTCTGGAGTCGACATGGAAGGTGGAAACAAAGGGCATCGCCCAAAAGTTAAGGGTGGTTACTTTCCAGTACCTCCAGTTGATTCATTGCATGATCTTCGCTCGCAAATGTGTTTAGCAATCGAAGAAATGGGCGTTACTACTGAGGTTCATCACCACGAGGTTGGAACTGCAGGACAGTGTGAAATTGGCGCGTTATTTAATACACTTGTTAAAAAGGCTGATGAAACTCAAATCTTTAAATACTGCGTTCATAATGTTGCTCACCTATATGGCAAAACAGCTACATTTATGCCTAAACCAATTGCGGTTGATAATGGCAACGGGATGCACGTGCATATGTCTATTGCAAAGGATGGTGTTAACTTGTTTGATGGAGATCAATATGGAAACTTAAGCGAGATGGCGCTCTTTTATATTGGCGGTATTATTAAACATGCAAAAGCATTGAATGCTTTTACTAATCCTTCTACAAACTCATACAAGAGACTAGTTCCTGGATTTGAAGCGCCAGAAATGTTGGCGTATTCTGCTAAGAATCGTTCAGCAGCAATTAGAATACCTTTCGTTAAAAATCCTAAAGGGCGTCGCATTGAAGTGCGTTTTCCAGATTCAACTTCAAACCCTTACCTTGCTTTCTCTGCACTACTAATGGCAGGCCTTGATGGTATAAAAAATAAAATCCATCCTGGTAAGCCAGCAGATCAAGATCTTTATGAAGATAGTGATGGCTCTATTCCTAAAGTGGCTGGAATGCTTCACATCGCCCTGGAAGCGCTTGATAATGACCGTGAATTCCTTAAACAAGGCGGAGTCTTTACAGACGAGGTTATTGACTCATTTATTGAGCTCAAGATGCAAGAAGTTACAGCAATGAGAGCTTCACCTCAGCCGCTAGAGTTTGATTTATACTATAGCTGCTAAGATATTTATTGGTTCATAAAAAGCCGCGCACAATGCGCGGCTTTTTATTGTTCTTTTTAGAGCTATTTGTTGCGGTAAAATTAATTAACTTAAATACAAAAAATCAAATGATTGAAGTAAAAAATGATTGGGAGTTAGATGAAATAAAGGCTTTATTTGAGCTTCCTTTTAACGACCTCCTTTTTAAGGCGCACAGCATTCATAGAGAGACTTTTGACCCAAATAAGGTCCAAGTAAGCTCTTTATTAAATATTAAAACTGGTGCGTGCCCAGAAGATTGCTCTTATTGCTCTCAAAGTTCAAAATATGATACAGGTCTTGAGCGTGAAAAATTAATGGAGATTGATCAAGTGTTGCATCAGGCCAAAAAAGCGAAAGATAAAGGTGCATCTAGGTTTTGTATGGGAGCTGCCTGGAGAAACCCTACTGATAAAAGCCTCGATAAAGTCATTCCAATGATCAAGGGCGTCAAAGCGATGGGAATGGAGACATGCGTTACTCTGGGTATGATTACGCCAAGCCAAGCCTCTACTCTTAAAGATGCTGGGTTAGATTACTATAACCATAATATTGATACTTCAAAAGAGCATTACCCTAATGTTGTATCGACGCGTAATTTTCAAGACAGATTGGATACCTTGGAGGCAGTTAAAAACGCAAATATTAATGTTTGTAGTGGCGGAATCCTAGGAATGGGTGAAACGGAAACAGACCGAGCTTCGATGCTGCAATCCCTATCTAATCTTGAAAAGCACCCTGATAGCGTTCCAATTAATTTACTGGTTCCTATCCCAGGAACACCTTTTGAGAACGTTAAACCGCCAAGCGAAAGTGAATTTGTAAGGACTATTGCGGTTGCAAGAATTTTAATGCCCAACTCCGTAGTAAGGCTTTCAGCTGGAAGGCTGGAGATGGGTGAGGGGATGCAGGCGCTTTGCTTCTTTGCTGGAGCCAATTCTATTTTCTATGGTGAGCAGCTATTAACCACTGATAACCCAACTTCTGCAAATGACCAACTACTTTTCAGCCGCCTTGGAATTAACCAAGAAGATAATCAGCAATTATCTTCTCAGGACTCGGAACTGAAAGTAACTCTAACTTCTTAGCCATTTCGTGAATTTTTAGAGAGTCTAGCGCAAGTAGCTCTTTGTCAATAATTTCACTACTAAATGAATCCTCTTGAATAATTATCCCTGCTCCATTTTTAGATAAGTGTTCAGCATTAACTGTTTGATGGTTATCTATTGCATAAGGAAATGGAACAAGTATTGCAATTGTTTTTGAAGCAATCAGTTCTGATACTGTCATAGCTCCAGCTCTAGAGATAACTAGGTCTGCCCATGCATAAGCTTCAGCCATATTATCAATGAAAGCCTCAATCTTAACATCAGAGTGCATAGAGTCTGCATACAAAGCTTTTACCTCAGTAAGATGTCTTGCTCCAGTTTGATGCCATATACTGAGAGGCGTTTTGATGTTGGGTATAGTTTGATTAATTTTTTTGGCGCCAAGAGAGCCTCCTAGAATAAGTATGTTTTTAATTGCATCAGGAGTTGATTTCGAGATTGGAGTAAAAAGAATAGGGTTACCTGTTGTTACAGCATTTATATCTTTATGAAAAGTATTATCAAAAGCCTGGAAGCATTTTTGAGCCATTCTGCTTAATAATTTATTGGTTGTCCCAGGAATGGTATTCTGCTCATGAATGGTTAATGAGGTAAAAAATATTTTAGAAACTATCCCGCCAACTCCAGAAGCATAACCTCCCATTCCAATTACTTTGTGCGGTCTAAATCTGATAAAAATTAGAATTGTTTGAATAAGCCCGAAGCTTAGTAAAAAAATAGCTTTGAATAGGGTGGCAGGATTTTTCCCTCTCAGACCGCTAGTATAAACTCCATTAAATCGATAGCCATGATCAGGAACTAGGGTGCTCTCCATTCCTTTGACTCCTCCTAGCCACTCTATAATTGCTCCTTTTGATTCAAGTTCTTTTGCTATAGCAAGGGCTGGAAAAATGTGACCACCTGTGCCTCCAGCCATTATAAGAATTTTTTTACTAGACATAGTCGCGCTGTTTAGAGTACTTTGTTCTATTTTCCATATCTATTCTTAATACAATAGCTAGGGCAATGATGGAGAAAATCATAGAAGTGCCGCCATAGCTTAATAATGGCAAAGTAAACCCTTTTGGTGGAAGAACTCCAAGATTCATTCCAATATTTACAGTTATCTGCATCGCAAACCAAGTGCAAATTCCAAAAGCAACATATGAGCTGTAGTATCTTCCTTTTTGAAGCGCGAGCTTGGCGATTGAAAACCCTTTAAGGAGAATGAATAAAAATGATAAAAGCACGAACAGCATTCCAAGGAGGCCTAGCTCTTCGCCAATAACTGCAAAAATCATATCCGTATGTCTTTCTGGGAGTAAATAGTATTTCTGAATGCCAGCTCCAATACCTGTTCCAAACCAATCCCCCCTTGCAATTCCAATCAATGCTTGCTGGGTTTGATAAATTTTATCATCACTTCGCCATAGATCTTCTGACCAGAAAGACACTAAACGATTAAGACGATTCGGATAATTAATAATAATAACCCCAATAAGACCAAGCAAACTAAATGTAACAATGCTGAGTTGTTTGAGATATGAGCCGGCTGCATAGAGCATTGCTAGCGCTGTTAATGAAATAATTAGTGTCGCTCCTAAATCCGTTTCAAATAAAATTAATAAATCTGCTATACCTATAATTAGAACTGTTTTAAGGAAGCCCATCCATGGTTTTCTTAGGTCTTTTTCTTGCCTTATTAAGAAGCCCGCCATGAATAAAACCATTGAAAGCTTCATGAGTTCTGACGGTTGAAATTTAAAATAAACAAAGTTTATCCATCTGGTAGATCCATTCGCTGTGTGTCCTATTGGGCTTGGAAGAAATACAATTGCCAATAAGATAATCGTAAGAATAAAAAGAGGGATTGAGTACTTTTGAAGAACTGAAATAGGCGTATTCAAGGTTATCAATCCTGCACTAAGCCCCATAAAGATAAATAGTGTTTGCTTTAAAAAAAAAGTGTAGCTATCAAAATGAGCTAAAGAGGCCGATAGCATCATTACCCATCCAAAGATTATCAACATTAAGATTGTCGACAATAACGCCTTGTCTGGCATCTGATTGGTTCTCATGGAGGCATTTAATTTCATAGGCAAATATATTTTATACTTTTTGGAGAAAAGTTTTGTTAGTTATCCAAATGCATAATAGTCATGCTTTTTATGAGGCATTATGGGATAATATTTTTTTTTATAAATCTTTAAAAGATAATGATATCAACTGCCAACATCACCATGCAATTTGGTGAAAAGCCCCTATTTGAAAATATCTCTGTTAAATTTCAGGGCGGTAATCGCTATGGTTTGATTGGCGCTAATGGTTGCGGTAAGTCTACGTTAATGAAAATATTGACTGGAGATTTAAAACCTACTCAAGGCTCGGTAATGGTTGGCGATGGGCAAAGACTTGGCGTACTCTCTCAGGATCAATTTGCCTTTGAGAAGTATCGCGTTGTTGACGCAGTAATTATGGGACACAAAGAGCTTTGGAAAATCAAAGCTGAGAGAGAGAGGATTTATGCTTTGCCTGAAATGTCTGAGGAGGATGGAATCAAGGTAGCAGAGCTAGAAATGGAGTTTGCTGAAATGGATGGGTACTCAGCAGAATCTTCAGCGAGTGAGCTCTTGCAAGGCCTTGATATTCCTTTAGAGCAGCATTATGGGCTCATGAGTGAAATTGCACCAGGCTGGAAGCTTAGAGTTCTTTTAGCGCAGGCACTTTTTTCAGACCCTGAGGTTCTTTTATTGGACGAGCCTACCAACAACCTTGATATTAATTCAATACGTTGGCTAGAAGGTGTCTTAAGTACAAGAAAGTCTACAATGGTAATAATCTCCCATGATCGTCACTTTTTGAACGGTGTGTGCACGCACATGGCTGATCTGGATTATGGCGCTTTAAACGTGTTTCCAGGAAATTATGATGACTTTATGATTGCTGCAACTGCGATTCAGGAAAGGATGCGATCAGAGAATGCCAAAAAAGAAGTAAAAATTAAAGACTTAAAGCATTTTGTATCTCGATTTTCAGCTAACGCTTCTAAAGCAAAGCAAGCAACCTCACGCCAAAAAGAACTTAATAAGATTGAGCTTGATGACATTAAGCCATCATCACGAGTCAGCCCTTATATTATTTTTAATCAAACTAAAGAGCTGTTTAGAAACATATTAGAGGTCCAAAGTCTTACTAAAAGCTTTGATGATGAGCCGGTTTTTAAGGATCTTAATTTATTAGTTGAAAAAGGGCAGCGAGTTGCAGTTATCGGACAAAATGGATCTGGAAAAACAACTCTTTTAAAAACTTTATTAGGTGAAATCGGCTCAGATAGCGGAAAAATTAAATGGAGTGAGAACGCAAATATTGGTTATTATGCGCAAGATCATAGTGATGAATTCGATAAAGATATGAACGTTCTAGAGTGGATGACTCAGTTTAAAAATGAAAAAGATGATATTCAGATGATGCGCTCTGTGTTGGGCAAAATGTTGTTTGGAAAAGAAGATGTTGAAAAATCGGTAAAGTCTCTATCTGGTGGAGAGAAAGGCAGAATGATTTTTGGAAGATTAATGCTCCAAAAGCCAAACATACTGTTAATGGATGAGCCAACAAACCACCTGGACATGGAATCGATTGAAGCTTTAAACTTAGCTCTTGATAACTATGAAGGAACATTAATATTTGTAAGTCATGATAGAGAGTTTGTCTCTTCTTTGTCTACCAAGATAATTGAACTCAAGGAAGATGGTGTTGAATATTATTCTGGTAACTATGAAGACTACTTATTAACCCAAGTTTGAATTTAATTAAAGATTACCTCGAAATCTATTGATTCCAAAACCTTTTGTTTGATGGTTAAATAAGGTAACAAAAATATTTAAGCGTAAAATTTAATTTAACTAATAAAATTATTTTGTAAATGTTTACAGGGATTATCCAAGCAAAAGGCAGCATTCACGAGATTCAATCTTCTGAAAAAGGGGCTGTGCTTATTATTAATGCAGATGATCTTGATCTAACTGATTCGAATGTGGGGGATAGTATTGCAGTCAATGGTGTATGTTTAACTGTTACTGAGTTAATGAGTAACTCTTTCACTGCTGACGCTTCTCAAGAAACTTTAAGCTGCACTACTTTTTCAGAGCTAGTCAAAGGACAATACGTTAATTTAGAAAAGTCATTAAGACTTAATCAGGGGATTGATGGTCATTTGGTGAGTGGACATGTTGATGGTATTGGAGAAGTTGACTCTGTTTATACTGAAGGCGTGAGCACAAGATTAAAAATTAAAGCTATGACTGACTTGATGAAGTATATCGCTAAAAAAGGATCTATTTGTATTGACGGGGTTAGTCTTACAGTCAATAGCGTTGTGGGTAATATTTTTGATGTTAATATTGTTCCCCATACCTTTTCAGCAACTACGCTGAGCGGTTTGAGTGAAAAGTCAAAGGTTAATCTAGAGATTGACATAATTGCTAGGCATGTTGAGCAGCTGATTAACCATAGGGTTGATATTGGAGATGATCTATCAGCTCTCAGTAAAAAAAGGCACTTGTAACTAAAAAGTAAATAAGTATGAAAGCATCAATTAAAGAGCTCTTAGAAGACTATAAGCAAGGAAAAATGATTATCCTTATGGACGATGCGAATCGTGAAAATGAGGGTGATTTATTAATTGCAGCAGAAAAGGTTACCAAAGAAGATGTTAATTTTATGGCGACGCATGGTCGTGGATTAATTTGCTTAACTTTGACTCAGCAGCGCTGCCAGCAGCTAAACCTTCCATTGATGGTTTCAAAAAACAGCGACCTCCATTCAACAAACTTTACAGTTTCTATTGAAGCAGCTTCAGGAGTAACAACGGGCATATCTGCAGCGGATAGAGCCAAAACTATTCTTGATGCTGTAGCTAAGGACGCAAAACCTTTAGATATTGTTCAGCCTGGCCATATTTTTCCATTGATGGCCCAGCAGGGCGGCGTTCTAATTCGTGCTGGTCATACTGAAGCTGGTTGTGATTTAGCTAGATTAGCTGGCTTTGAGCCCGCCTCCGTAATTGTTGAAATATTAAATGATGATGGTTCGATGGCTCGCAGTGCTGATTTACAAAAATTTGGAAAGAAGCATGGCATAAAACTAGGCCATATTGCTGACTTAATTCATTATAGAGTTGAGAATGAAAAAACCGTAGAAAGAATAAGTCAGAGACCCTTTAATACAAAGTATGGTGAATTTGAACTTTATTCTTATCTAGATACTATTCATAATGACATTCATATTGCGTTAGTAAAGGGTTCGATTAGCAAATCAAATGAACCTTATGTTAGAGTTCATATGGAAAATATCTTTAAAGATGTTATGCAAGAAGTTAATCGTGGATTTAGTATAAATAGTGCTTTAAGTATGATTTCAGAAGTTGAAAGTGGAGTTTTTTTACTTTTACGCAAGCAAGATAATCAAGCCATTCTTGAAAATATTGACAATCAAGATTACCGAAGTAGTGATGATGGAAAAACGTTTGGGATTGGCGCCCAAATACTATCTGATCTAGGAGTGACTTCTATGAAGTCTCTAGGCAAGCCAAAAAAGTGGCCTGGATTAGAGGGCTTTGGAATAACCATTAGTGAATATGTAAACATGAAGGAGTAGGAGATGAAAACTATTGAAGGTGACTTAACTATTAAGAACAAGAAGATTGCACTTGTTGCAGGTCGATTTAACTCGTTTGTAGTTGAGCATCTAATCAGCGGCGCTAAGGGGGCTTTATTAAAGCATGGGGCTGATGATTCAGATATTGATCTTCTTTATGTACCAGGAGCTTTTGAAATCCCTTTAGCTCTTAAAAAGGCTGCTAGTGCAGGTAAATACGATGGTATTGTGGCATTAGGCGCCGTAATACGTGGCGGAACTCCTCATTTTGAGTTTGTAGCTGGAGAGTGCGTAAAAGGCATTTCAAAGGTTGCACTCGAGTCAGAAATTCCAATCGCCTTTGGCGTTTTAACTGTTGATACAGTTGAGCAAGCGATTGAAAGATCAGGTTCAAACTCTGAAAATAAAGGCGCTGAAGCAGCAGAAAGTACAATTAGAATGATAAATTTACTCGAAAAGCTGTGACATCAAAACAACGCTCAAGAGCAAGGGTGGTTCAAGCTTTGTATCAATGGCTCGTTTCGGGCGGTGATATTATCCAAATAGAGCAGCAATTCCTTAATCAAAAAGAAGGAAAGATTTCTAAAGCATTCTTTTCAAACTTATTCATAAATATTCCTAAAAATATTTCAGTACTCGATGAAATTATTAACCCTACACTCGAAAGAGATATTAGTGAGCTTGGCCCAACTGAAAAAGCCATTTTGTATCTGGGAGTTTATGAGCTAAAGTTTCAACTTGAAGTTCCTTATAAGGTAGTTATCAATGAGGCTGTGGAATTATCAAAGCTATATGGTGCAGAAGGAGCCTTTAAGCTTATAAATGCATCACTAGATAAAATTGCCCCATCCTTAAGATCAATGGAATGGGCTAAATAAATTATTTTTTTTTAGTAGTTAAATGTCCAATAATAAGTGAAATAGTTTCAACTAGTCTTTTTTCATGGTAGTATTTCATTTTCAGATTTAAAAAATTATTGTTTTGATAAATTGGTTCTTCAAGGAGCCCTTAGTAAAATATTTTTTTATACTGAAAGAAGAGGAAGTTTAATATTTATTAAAGGAGAAGTAATGAAAAGTATTTATAAAAAAATTGGAGCAACATTCATCAGTGCGATAGCTACTGTTAATGTAATGGCTCTTGAAGAGCTTAATGTAGCTTATTTTGAAGAATGGCCAATGCCGTTTGAGTATGCAAAGCAAATTGGTGCGTATGATGAGGCTTTGGGTATGAAGGTTAACTGGAAAGCTTTTGGTACAGGTACAGCGATGTCAGCAGCTATGGCTTCTGGTGATATTCATATTTCAGTAAGTCAAGGTGTGCCTCCATTTATTGTTGCCGCTTCTACAGGTCAAGACATTCAAATTGTTGACGTTGCTGTAAGTTACGCTGACAATGATAACTGTGTTGTAGCTTCAGGCCTTGAAATTGATGCAAGCAATGCATCTGAATTGGCTGGAAAGAAAGTTTCTGTTCCACTTGGTACTGCTGCTCACTTTGGTTTCTTGAAGCAGATGGCACACTTTGGTGTTTCTGTAGACTCAATGCAAGTGGTTGACATGGCTCCGCCAGAAGGATCTGCGGCCTTAGCTCAAGGAAGTATTGATATGTTCTGTGGGTGGGGTGGATCACTTCGTCGTGCTCTAGATCATGGTAACGTTCTTTTGACTGGTGCTGAAAAAACAGCTCTAGGTATTCTAGTTTGGGACGTAACTTCAGTTCCAGCAGGTTTTGCTGATGAAAACGCTGAAGTTCTTCAAACATTCTTAGGTGTTACTGCTGCTGCAAATGCAATGTGGAACTCAGGTGGTTTCCATTCAATAATGATTCCTCATATCGCAAAAGATGCTGGTATGGATGAAGCAGCGACTGCTGAAACAATGGCTACATTTGTATTCCCATCAGTTAGCTCTCAGTTAGGGGATAGCTGGCTTGGTGGTTCTGGTGAAGCTTTCCTTAAAGGTGTAGCAGATGTGTTTGTTGACGCTGGAAGTATTCCTAGCGCTCGTGGTTCATATGCAAATGCAATTAATACTGATGGTCTTCAAGGATTAGCAGCGCAATAAAATACTGATTTATTAGACTTAATAAAAGTCTTAAAGTATTAGTTAGATTCAAGGTGGCGCACTTAGTGTGCCACCTTTTTTTTAAAATTAAATTCGGAGTTTGGTTTGAAAGGTTTATCAATTGAAAATATCTCAATGCGTTTTGATTTGAAGAATGGCTCTTCAGTTCAAGCTCTTAAAGATGTATCTTTAGACATAAAAGCAGGTGAAATTATCACTGTACTTGGACCTTCAGGTTGCGGTAAAACGACACTTCTAAATATTGTTGCTGGCTTTTTAGCTCCAACAGAGGGGAAAGTTGTTCTTAATGACCAAATTGTTTTAGGTCCTGGCGCTGAGCGAGGAATGGTCTTTCAGCAAGGTGCTTTATTTGAGTGGATGAATGTTCAACAAAATGTTGCATTTGGACCTCGTATGAAAGGAATGCCAAAAGCTGAACAAAATGAAAAAGTAAAACATTTACTTGAAGTAGTTGGCCTAGCTGAATTTGAGGATAAAGCTGTATACGAATTATCTGGAGGCATGCAGCAAAGAGTCGCTCTAGCGCGTTGCCTTGCAAATGAACCCGATGTAATCTTAATGGATGAGCCTTTAGGTGCGTTAGATGCCTTGACCCGTGAAAAGATGCAGGGATTAGTTCTAAAGCTCTGGAAAGAGACTGGAAAAACAATTTTATTAATTACCCATTCTGTGGAAGAGGCTGTTCTTCTTGGTGAAAGGTTATTGGTTCTTGCTCCAAGGCCTGGTAGGGTTTACAAGGAGTACAAACTCCCTTTTGCTGAAATGGGCGTTAATATGGACCTTCGAGAAGTTAAAAAATCTGAGGGATATTCAGAGACACGTGATGAAATTCTCTCAATTATCTGGGAAATGGAAGAAGAGATAATGGGAAGGACGGACGAAAGCTCATGACTATTTTAATTATCTATATTTTAATTTTTGTTGCTGCTTTCTATATTGTTAAAGCAGTAAGCTCCATGAAGAAATCACGAGATGATTTTACGAGTCTTAAAACTGTAACATTTGGTGATGAGAGTGCTGTTACGCCTAATAGGGCGGCTTCAATTATATCAGTTATAGCAATATTTGCTATATGGGGCTCATTTACGGGCTCTAAATTAACCCCAATCCATGTTCCTGGACCATTTATAGGTGAACTTTCATTTACCTATACTGCTGTTAATTCTTTAGGTGAAACTGATGACGCTGAAGTAAGAATTTCTGTTTACGATGTTCAGACTGGTGAAATACCCGAAAAAATAGATATAGAGCCAGGGTTAGGCTTTGCTCTAAATGACACAGCACAAATTATTACCTATAGAAGTGCTTTGGTTAAAGTTCAGAAAAATGATGTTGGTGGTAAGGATAAAAAATATAAAGTTATTGCAATTAATGGGGAATCCATTTCACCAAGCAGTGAACTCTTTATTGATAATGCACGCGTCTATATGACCGCTAAAGGAACCTTGAGTCTTACTCCATATAAAGGCTGGCAGATGCAGCCAGTATGGCTACCTTCCCCAGAAGCTGTCTGGTCAAGGCTAACAAAGATTGCATCAGAAGGGTATAAAAATTTTAGTCTATTTGAGCATTTAGGCTGGTCACTCCTTAGAGTTGTTGTTGGTTTTTTTGCTGGCGCTCTAATAGGCATACCTTTAGGATACGCGATGGGCCTTTCTGGCTGGTTTCGTGGCTGGTTTGATCCTATTGTAGAATTTATGAGACCAGTGCCTCCACTTGCTCTAATTCCATTAGTTATTATTTGGTTTGGTATTGGCGAACAAGGAAAAATTATCTTACTATTCTTAGCTTCGCTCTGGATTATGACTATTTCTGCTAGAGCTGGAGTTTCAGGTGTGAATATTGCAAAAATTCATGCCGCATATTCACTAGGCGCCTCTAAATGGCAAATTATGAGGCTTGTTATTGTTCCAAACAGTTTGCCTGAAATATTTACAGGTGCAAGAGTCTCTATGGGGGTTTGTTGGGGTACAGTTGTAGCAGCTGAACTTGTAGCGGCTCAGAAAGGTGCTGGAATGATGATTATTACCGCCTCAAAGTTTCAGATGACCGACCTTGTAATAATGGGAATTGTTCTGATTGGTGTTATTGGTTATGCAATCGATATACTTATGAGAATTTCAGAAAATTATCTTGTACCATGGAAGGGAAAATAGATTTATAATTCTGTTTTTTCTTCTTTATTTAAGGTTAGCCCATGTCAGTAATATTACCTAAAAATGCTCAAGCTGTAATTATTGGTGGAGGAGTAGTAGGCTGCTCAGTTGCTTATCATCTTGCAAAACTTGGTTATACAGATGTAGTTCTTCTGGAGCGTAAAAAGTTAACCTCTGGAACTACATGGCATGCAGCGGGACTTGTAGGGCAGATGCGCTCATCGCTTAACCTCACTCAAATGGTTAAATACTCTGGAAACCTTTACGAAACATTAGAGGCTGAAACAGGAATGGCTACAGGTTATCGCCGAACTGGCTCTATAAGCCTTGCAACTAACCAAGAGAGGTTAACAGAATATAAACGCAATGCATCACTTGCAAAAGTTCATGGAGTTGATGTGCAGATATTAACAACCGATGAGTTAAGAGATAAGGTCAACCTCTTTAATCTCGATGATGTTGTTGGCGGTGCTTGGATACCTAAGGACGGTAAGGCTGATCCAGCAAACGTCGCCATGGCTCTTGCTAAAGGCGCAAAGAACAATGGTGTTAAGATTTTTGAAGATGTTAAGGTTACTGGAATACTTAAAAAAGATGGAAAGGCTGTAGGAGTTCAAACTGAGTTCGGCGACATTCAATCTGATGCTGTTGTAAATTGCGGCGGAATGTGGGCAAGAGAGGTTGGCAAAATGGCTGGTGTTTCAGTCCCTCTTCATGCTTGTGAGCACTTTTACTTCCTAACTTCAGCCGTTCCAAATATGGGAGATATGCCGGTAGTAAGAGTTCCAGATGAGTCTGCATATTATAAAGAGGATGCTGGAAAAATACTTGTTGGGCTATTTGAGCCAAACGCAAAGCCATGGGCCCAAAATGGTATTCCAGAAGATTTTTGCTTTGATCAGATACAGGATGACTTAGATCACTGCATGCCTTATTTAGAGCTTGCAATGAACCGTGTCCCTATTATGGAAAGTTTAGGTATTGAAACTTTATTTAATGGACCTGAAAGTTTTACGCCGGATGATAATTTTCAGATCGGAGAGTCTCCAGAATTAGGCAACTTTTATGTTGCTGCAGGATTCAATTCAATCGGGATTCAGGCGGCTGGTGGAGCGGGAAAATATTTAGCTGAATGGATTGTAGGAAAAGAGCCTCCCTGTGATTTATGGGATGTAGATATACGAAGAAATGAGCCATTTCAAAATAATAAAATTTACTTAGCAAATAGAGTTACTGAAACTTTAGGCTATCTTTATGAAAATCATTTTCCATACCATCAATACGAAACAGCTAGAGGCTTAAGAAAAACTCCATTGTATGAGTTTTTCAAAGAGCGTGGCGCTTGCTTTGGAGAGGTTGCTGGCTGGGAGCGACCTAACTGGTTTGTTCCAAAGGACTTGATTGGAAAGGTTGAAGCTAAGTATGAATATTCATGGGGCAAACAAAATTGGTTTGATTTTCATAAATTAGAGCAGCAAGCTATTAGAGAGACTGTTGGTATGTATGAAATGTCGTCATATGCAAAAATTCGAGTCAAAGGTTCTGATGCCATGGACTTTATGCAGATGATCTGTGCAAATGATGTTAATGTTGGTGTCGGTAAAATGGTTTATACGCAGTGGCTTAATCGCAAAGGCGGTATTGAGGCTGACGTTACAGTTACTCGTCTTGACGTTGATGATTATTTAATAGTCAGCGGCACAATGTGTCTTAATCGAGATATGCATTGGCTTAAAAAGAACTTGCCTGAAGGGGTCAATTGTTCACTATTTGATTCAACAAGCTCAGAGGGTTGTATCGCTATTATGGGGCCAAATTCGAGAGATCTACTTCAATCCCTAACAGATACTGATATGAGTAATGAAAGCTTCCCTTTTGCAAATGTTCGCAATATTGAGGTTGGTATGGCAAATGTACGCGCACACCGAATAACATATGTCGGTGAATTAGGCTGGGAACTGTACTTCCCAATTGAGTTTTCAAGTTATGTGGCTGAGCTAATTGACTCAAAAGGTGAGGAGTTTTCTTTGAGACAGATTGGCATGCATACTGTTGATAGCTGTCGAATTGAGAAAGCATATAGACACTTTGGACATGACATTACTGATGAAGATCACGTCATTGATGCAGGACTTGGTTTTGCTGTAAAGCTTGATAAGATTCCTTCAAAATTTGGTAACTTTATTGGTTATGACTCTGTTAAAGCTAAAAAGGCTTCTGGGTATGAAATGAGGGTTATGCAGTTTCTACTCAGTAATCCTGAGTTAATGCTATATCATAACGAACCTATTTTAAAAAATGGTGAGATAGTGGGTCATTTAACAAGTGGAACCTATAGCCATACTCTTGGAGGTGCTGTAGGCCTTGGATACGTTACATGTCTTCCGAATGAAAGTTATGAAGATATTTTAAGTGCTGAATATACCATTGAGGTTGAAGGTGTTATTGAGAAAGCTAGTGCATCACTTAAGCCAATGTATGATCCTTTAAATAAGAAAATCAGAGTCTAATTAGTAACTCTTAATACTGAGTGCTGATAATGCCGAATCTGATGAGGCAAGCATTGACCAAAGGCTTAACTGTCACAAAGAGATGGTCAAATACACCTACCCTCGTCTCAAGTTACAAGAGTTATGGGTTAGTCCAGTTGGAAACATTGCTCCAACTGTGATTAAGTTAGTGTCTTGAGGCTTGTAACTAGCAAAAAGTTAAGGAGAAGTTTTTTCATCTAAAATTTTCCAAATGATTCAATGCATCATTGCTTTAATTTCTTTTACGATTATATCTATACCTTTATTTATCTTATTAGTATCAATAGCGGAATATCCAAGATGCAAATAGTTTGAAGGTGGCCTCTCTTCAGAGAATGACGCATTTCCAGGCCTAACAGCTACACCTTTGTCTAAAAGTTTTTGACAAAGTTTTTCAGTATCAATTGACTCTGGAATTTTTACCCAAAATGTTGAGCCTCCAAGAGTTGGAGTGCAAGATAAGAGAGGTTCTTGATTTATTTTTTCATTTATCAAACCCCATCGCTCTTTGTTTGTTTTTTGAATTTTGGTAAACATATTATGATAATGACCCAGGCCAATAAATAAGGCTACTGAACGTTGATTATTTGCAGGTATATGTCTTATCATTAGCCGCCTTAGAGCTCTTGCCTCTTTTACAAAGGCCTCTGGAGCAACCATATAGCCAAGCCTTAAACCTGGAGCAAAGGCTTTTGAAAAACTTCCAACATAAATAACATTATTGTCCTTATCAAGACTTTTTAGTGATGGATTGGGTTTCCTGAGAAAATTAACTTCAGCCTCATAGTCATCTTCAATAATTACCATTTGATTTTCTTTAGCAATAGATAGAAGCTTGTTTCTTCTCTCCATGCTCATTGTTACACCTGTAGGGTATTGATGGCTTGGAGTGGTAAAAATAATATCAATCTCTGGTTTAATTTCATCAACTAAAATTCCGTCTTTATCAATGCCTATAGGAACAATGTTGTCAGTTCGAAAGCTAAAAATGTTTCTCACATCGGGATAGCCAGGATTCTCCATAGCAATAACTGTCCCTTGCTTAGCTAAAAGACTGGCAATAATATAGATCGCATTTTGGCTACCTGAAGTAATTAAGATTTGATCTTTATTTGCCCAAATACCGCGTTTTGGAAGTACTTTAGATTGAATTTGCTTGATTAAAGATGGGTCATCGCTATCAACATGATCAATATTCCATTTTTGTATTTCAGGAAGAGTTGATGAATGCCTAACAACTTCACGCCATTCATAATAGGGAATTAAACTTTTATCAAGTTGGCCAATTGTAAATGAATAGGGAAGGCTTTGCCAATTCTCAGGATTCCGTATATTACTTTTAATGGATGGCTTCTTAGTGATTAAAGCATCTAACCATAATGGAGGGCTAATGTCTTTAACTTGCTCCTCACTATGTTTTGTAAAATTCTCATAAAATTGCTCATTAACAAAATAACCTCTTCTTTCTTTTGGGGTAATGTAGCCGTCAAACTCTAATTCTTTATAGGCAATAATCACTGTATTTCTTGCAACTTTAAGAGCTGCTGCAAGGTTTCTGGAGGATGGCAGAGGTTCATTTGGACCAATTAAGCCATTGGTAATAGCATCAATTAATTGCTGACGAATCTGCAACTGCAAGGTCCTAGGCTTATCATGTCTTAGAGAAAAAAATTGGTTCCACATTTCATCCATTTATCTGGCCTATTAATTTTAAGAATTCTGGTTCTATATGTATTTAAATTTAGGACCCCTTATATTTTATAATTCATTCTTTTGAATTACTATCAATTATTACTTAAATCGGGGTAAGTATGTCTAATAATACACTTATACAAAATGATAAAGACCATGTTTGGCATCATTTAACGCAACATAAGGGCTTTGAATCGACTGATCCCATGATGGTTGCTAATGCGAAAGGAATGGTTGTTACCGATACCAACGGTAATGAATATCTTGATGGAACATCGGGCGGTGTTTGGACAGTAAATTTAGGATTTGGAAGAGATGATATGGTTCAAGCTGTCAGTAATCAACTGACAAAAATTCCATACTTTGCGGGTTCTTTTGGTAACGAGCCTGCTGCTGAATACGCAAAAGAAGTTACCTCACTTATGCCAGGTTTAGACCGCGTTTATTACTCAAACTCTGGTTCAGAAGCTAATGAAAAAGGCTACAAAATGGTTCGCCAACTGGCACACTTTAAGAATGATGGTAAAAAACACAAGATAATTTATCGAGATCGTGATTATCATGGCACAACAATTGGTGCTATGAGCTCATCTGGCCAAATTCAAAGAAAAAAACAATATGGTCCGTTTGCTCCAGGATTTGTTGAAATGCCTCACTGCTGTTGTTATCGATGCCCCTTTGGAAAAAAATATGGGGAGTGCAATATCGAGTGCGCTACTGTCCTTGAAGATATTATTAAAAAGGAAGGGCCTGACACTGTAGGTTCTGTCGTTTTAGAGCCGATTACTGCAGGCGGTGGAGTTATTCCTCCAGTTCCTGAGTATTTCCCAATTATTGAGTCAATATGTAGAAAATATGACGTCCTTCTTCACATAGATGAAGTGGTTTGTGGTCTTGGTAGAACAGGAAAATGGTTTGGTTACCAGCACTATGATGTTCAGCCTGATATTGTCACTACAGCTAAAGGTCTAGCTGCTGGATATGCTGCTGTATCAATTACGGTTACTACGGAAAAACTTTTTAACATGTTTAAAGAGGATCCAACTAATGTTGATAGCTACTTCCGAGATATTTCTACCTTTGGTGGAAGCACTGCAGGCCCTGCAGCTGCAATTGAAGTTTTAAAGATTATTAAACGTGAAAAACTTTTAGAGAATGTTAATGAGGTTGGAGAGCATCTTAAAAATAAATTGCTCGAACTGCAAGACAAGCATGAAATGATTGGTGAAGTTCGAGGCAAAGGGTTGTTTTGTGGTGTTGAGCTTGTAAAAGATAGGGCAACAAAAGAGCCTGTTGATGAAACTGTTGCAGCTGGCGTTGCAGCACATTGCTTTAAAAATAAAGTGATGATTGGAAGAACTAATAGAAGTTTTGAAACTAATAATAATGTTTTGTTATTTAGTCCTGCATTTATATGTACTAAGACTGACATAGATTTAATCGTTGAATCTGTTGACAATGCCTTAGAAGCAAATAAATAGAAAAAGTTTAATTAATTTAATAGAGGAATATTGAGATGATAATTGGAGTGCCAAAAGAAATTAAAAACCATGAATATAGGGTTGGTTTGACGCCTAGAAGCGTCAAAGAGTTTGTTAGCCATGGACACACGGTTTTAGTTGAAACTAATGCTGGTATTGGTATTGGGGCAAGTGATGATGATTATTCAAGCCACGGTGCTGAAATCATATCTTCAGCTAAAGAAGTTTTTGCAACTGCAGATATGATTGTTAAAGTTAAAGAGCCTCAAGCTGTAGAAATTGCAATGCTTAGAGAAGGTCAAATTCTTTATACGTATCTTCACCTTGCACCTGACCCTGAGCAAACAAAGGGGCTTGTGAAGAGTGGTGCTATTTGTATCGCTTATGAAACGGTTACTTCTCCTAGAGGTGGGCTGCCATTATTGGCTCCTATGTCAAAAGTTGCAGGAAGAATGGCTGTTCAAGCAGGCGCTCACTTTTTAGAGCAACCAAATGGTGGAATGGGGGCTTTACTTGGGGGTGTTCCAGGAGTAGATCCTTTAAATGTTGTTATTTTAGGTGGAGGCGTCGTTGGTGCCCATGCTGCCCATATGGCAGTTGGTATGGGTGCAGATGTCTGGGTCTTGGATAACAATCCTGTTACATTAGAGCAGCATTGGCAACAGTTTGGCAGAAGCACGAATACTGTATTCTCAACTAAAAGTTCAGTAGAAGAATATGTATTAAAAGCTGACTTAGTTATTGGCGGAGTATTGATTCCTGGTGCTGAAGCACCAAAACTAGTAACCAGAGAAATGATTAAGGCCATGAAACCTGGATCAGTTATTGTTGACGTCGCGATTGATCAAGGCGGTTGCTTTGAAACCTCAAAGGCTACAACTCACGCAGAGCCAACATACATTATTGATGAGGTAGTTCACTACTGCGTTGCTAATATGCCGGGTGGAGTTCCAAAAACATCAACCTATGCTCTAAATAATGTAACACTTCCGTTTGGACTTAGTATTGCAGATAAAGGTGTTAAACAAGCTCTATTAGATGATGAGCATCTAAGGGCCGGATTAAATGTGCATAGTGGTCAAGTAACATGTCCTGAAGTGGCTCATGACTTAGGTTATGATTACGTTTCAGCGCTTGACATGCTTAATAAATAAAATATAAAGGAGAACTATAAAATGGCAAAAATGACTTCGAGTGAGGCTTTTGTTGAAACAATGGTCGCAAATGATGTAACCGATATCTTTGGTATTATGGGCTCAGCTTTTATGGATGCAATGGATATTTTTGAGCCAGCTGGCATTAGATTTATACCTGTTGTCCACGAGCAAGGCGCTGCACATATGGCGGATGGATATTCAAGAGTAAGTGGAAGACATGGAGTAGTCATTGGTCAAAATGGTCCTGGTATTTCTAACTGCGTTACCGCTATTGCAGCAGCATATTGGGCGCACAGTCCGGTTGTAATTGTTACGCCTGAAGCTGGAACAATGGGGATGGGATTGGGTGGATTTCAAGAAGCAAATCAGCTGCCAATGTTTCAAGAATTTACTAAATATCAAGGTCATGTTGTTAACCCGATGAGAATGGCAGAATTTACAGGCCGATGTTTTGACAGGGCGATGAGTGAGATGGCTCCAACTCAGTTAAATATTCCTAGAGATTATTTTTATGCAGATGGTGAATTTACTATCCCCACTCCACGTCGTGTTGATAGAGGTTCAGGTGGTGAAGATAGTTTAAATGAAGCTGTTGCATTAATTGGTAAAGCTAAGTTTCCGGTTATTGTTTCTGGTGGCGGCGTAGTTATGGCCGATGGTGTTGATGAATGCGCAGCTTTAGCTGAACGTCTAGGCGCACCAGTAGTAAATAGCTACCTTCATAATGATTCGTTTCCTGCAAGTCATGATCTTTGGTGCGGTCCTTTGGGATATCAAGGCTCAAAAGCTGCAATGAAGCTAATAGCAAAAGCAGATGTAGTTATTGCATTAGGTACGCGTTTAGGTCCTTTTGGAACGCTACCTCAACATGGAATGGATTACTGGCCTAAAGACGCTCAAATTATTCAAATTGATGCAGATCACAAAATGCTTGGGTTGGTCAAACCAATTAATGTTGGTATTTGTGGTGACGCTAAAGCAGTTGCTAGTATTCTTTGTCAAAAGTTGGCATCTGAAACACTTAGTTGTGATTCTTCTAAAGCCGATAGAGCTTCAATTATTGCAGACGAAAAAGCTTCCTGGGAGTTAGAGCTTGATGAGTGGATACATGAAACTGATTCATATAGCATGGACATGCTTGCAGATAAAGAAGAAGGTTGGCTCCATCCTAGACAAGTACTTCGTGAACTTGAAAAAGCAATGCCTGAAGACGTTATGGTGTCGACTGATATTGGTAATATTAACTCGGTTGCTAATAGCTATCTGCGTTTTGAAAAGCCTCGAAGCTTTTTTGCAGCAATGAGTTTTGGAAACTGTGGTTACGCCTTTCCAACGATCATTGGTGCTAAGGCAGCTGCTCAGCATAGGCCTGCAGTTTCTTATGCGGGAGACGGTGCTTGGGCAATGAGTATGGTTGAAACAATGACCTGTGTTCGCCATGATATTCCTGTTACAGCGGTTGTATTTCATAATCGTCATTGGGGCGCTGAAAAGAAAAACCAAGTCGATTTTTATGACAGACGCTTTATAGCGGCTGAGCTTACGGATCAGCATTTTGTAAATATTGCAGAATCAATGGGTGCTGAGGGTATTCGCGTTGATAAACTTGAAGACGTCGGCCCTGCACTTAAAAAAGCGATTGATATGCAGATGAACGAAAGAAAAACGACAATCATAGAAATTATGTGCTCTAGAGAGTTGGGTGATCCGTTCAGAAAAGACGCACTAAGTAAGCCAGTTAGACATCTAGAAAAGTATAAAGACTTTGGTGAAAAATCACCTCATCGCTAAGTATTAACTATTAATCCTTCAGGGTGGTATATTACCCCGCTCTGAAGGAATTATTTTTAGGTACTATGAGTGAAAAAGCGATAACCCCATCCGATATTCATCAATATTGGTTCTCCGAAAAAAGTAAACGACATTGGTTTTCATCAACCCCTGAAGTAGACAATGAAATCAAGCAGCGCTATGAAAATCTATGGGAGAGTATATCTTCTGGTGGGTTTGTGGAGTGGCGTGATACTGCTGAAGGCTCAGTAGCCCTAATAATCATTCTAGACCAGTTTCCTTTGAACATGTTTAGAGGTCAGGCAAAAAGCTTTAAGTCGGAAGATATGGCTGTTGAGGTTGCCTTAAATGCAATTAACAATGGCTACGATGAAGAGCTAAGTGATGAAAAATTACTTTTTCTTTTTATGCCCCTTATGCATAGTGAGAATATAGACCATCAAAATCTACAGGTGTATTTATTTCAAAAATATAACTTTAACTTAGAGTTTTCTAAACACCATAGAGGTATTATTAAAAAGTTTGGTCGTTTTCCTCATAGAAATGAAATATTTGGGCGAATGAGCACAATGGAAGAGCTTGACTATCTTCTATCAGACAATGCTTTTAGAGGCTAAATTGCATAATGATTATAACTAATACACAGGAGTCCATCAATGCAAGGTAATAAAATTGAGTGCCATGATGGTGAATTCATTGGAACAAGTAAAGAGGAAATATTAGATGGGATTAATACATTTAATATAGATGAAGAGCACTATGATAAGTTTCCTGCTGAACTTTGGAAAGAAGTAGATATTATCTTTAGTTGTTTAAAGGCAGAACACATTATCGATCAGGTCTTCGCATCTGCAGACGAGTCACTATGGGTCAATAGAGAGTTTATTATTAATGCGCTTGATAAGCAGTGGTATTACCCAAATATTTCAAG
>JACNFO010000023.1 GCA_014384565.1 Candidatus Pseudothioglobus aerophilus | reverse complement strand
TTTGGACTTCTACCCCCTTACTCTTGCTGGCTTTATGCTTTATGCTTAATGGCCTCCTTTGGTTTTTTATCTTCCTTGATTGGCTTTCTGATTGAAGCTATTGACCAGCTAGACTCTACCAAACTCCAATCATAACTCCGCCTTCGCTCGAGTCGTCCCTTTGTTTAAGGATACGTTCCTCATTGAAAGTAACTAAATTTTTTCTGTTAATCAATCTTTGCAAAAGTATGTCTTTTAATTCATTTCTCACTTCTTTGTATTCAGATAGTTGGCCAAGGTCATGAAACTCAGCTGGATCTTTAGTTAGGTCAAATAATTGTGGAAGGAAGCCCTTGAAATAAACATACTTCCATTTATAAGTTCTTATCATATATGCTCTTGCATCATGTGGACCAAGATTAAGAAATTCTCTTTGGTGATAAAACGCATAATCTATCTCACTAAAGACAGCATTCCTCCAGTTTTTTTGATTCTTTCCTTGCAGCATTGGCAGTAATGATTTGCCCTCTAGGCGATGCTGACTAGAAGTATTTTCAGTAGCATCTAAAAAAGTTGGTAGGAGGTCTATTGCTTCAACTAATCTTTTATTTCTAGTTCCCCTTGTTTTATTTGTACTTTCACTAGGGTCATATATTATTAGTGGAACTTTAACACATTGTTCATGAAAAAATTCTTTTTCACCGAGCCAATGGTCACCAAGATAATCACCATGATCAGATGTAAATACAATCATTGTGTCATCCATTTTTCCATTTTTTTCAAGAAACTTAAATAGTCTCCCTAAATTATCATCAATTTGTTTAATTAACCCCATGTAGCCAGGAATTACTGTTTCGCGAACCTCTTTTTTAGAAAAAGTTTTGGATACTTCGGTATTCATAAATGCTTCATAAACAGGGTGTGCATTTATTTTTTCTGAGTCATCTCTATGAAGAGGAGAGGTTTGACTTGGTGAGTACATATTGTGATATGGAGCAGGAGCAATATATGGCCAATGTGGTTTAATATATGACAAGTGAAGAAACCAAGGTCTTTCTCCAGAATCCTCAATATACTCCATCGCCTTGTCTGTCATATAAGCTGTTTCAGAGTGCTCTTCAGCAACTCTTGATGGTTTATTTGAGTTTCTTAGTTTCCATCCACTTAATATTTCCCCATTTTCACCTTCTGCAGAATTAGCCCATGAATTCCAAGGGTTCTCCCCTTCATACCCAAGTTTATTTAGCCATTGATTATATGAAAGGTTTTTATTGTTTTGCTGCTGATTAGCTGGATGAAGTCCGTCATCTCGAACATAGGGTTCAAAGCCAGGCTCACTAACAATGAGGCCGATTTCTGTATCTTTAGTAATGCCGAGCCGAGCCATTCCATCTTCATCTGGTTTCATATGAGTTTTACCAACCACTCCTACCCGCATTCCATCCTTGCTCAAGTAATCTCCAATCATGAGCTCACCAATTGGCAATGGAACTTGATTTGAGGTAGAGCCATGACTAAAAACTGTTCTACCAGTATAAGTACTTGCACGAGAAGGTCCACATACCGGCGATTGAACAAAAGCAGACTCAAAAAGAACACCTTTACTAGCTAATTTATCAATATTTGGAGTTTTTAAATATTGATGGCCATAGCAGGATAAATAATCCCACCTAAGCTGGTCTGCCATGATGAAAAGTATATTTTTAATTTTGGCCATAATTATTCATAAAGCAAGTTAGTTTTATTGGCTATACATTAAGCTAGGGAGATATAAGCATAATGCAGGAAAAGCAATAATTAGAGCAATTCGCATCACATCAGTAACTAAAAACGGAATTGTTCCAAACCATATGGTTTTAAGTGGAGTATCCTGCATTACGCCTTTAATTACAAATAAATTCATTCCAATCGGAGGAGAAACTAGGCCAAACTCTACAACTATAATGGCAAAGATTCCAAACCAAATAGGGTCAATACCTGCAGCAACAATTACTGGATAAAAAACAGGAATAGTTAGAAAAAGCATCGCAAGTGAGTCCATAAGGGTGCCTAAAATTAGATAAATAACACATATCACAAGAATTATTCCTAGAGGGCTGAGATCTAAAAAATTTATAAACTCTACAACAGTAAAAGGCAGTCCTGTAACTGTTATTAAAAAGTTAAAAACACTTGCTCCAGCCACAATAAGATATAAGGAGCCTACTGTTTTGATTGTAGCCCAAGTTGCCCCTTTTAAAAGTTTTACTGTTAATTCGCCTCTAAACATTATTAAAAGAATTACAAGCATAACTCCAACAGCAGCACTTTCAGTTGCTGTAAAAAATCCTAAATATAAGCCGGTCATGATTATTACAAATATAGAAAATATTGGAAGTACTTTTCGAATTGCAGAAACTCTTTCGGCTAGAGGCATTTTTATTCCATGACCACCTTGATCAGGATATATGAAAAGATAAACGCGAATTGCAAGCATATATAAAACCACAGCAATTAACGCAGGAATTAAAGCCGCAAAGAATAGAGCCTGAATAGATTGTTCAGTCAAGTAGGCGTATATTACAATCATTACACTTGGCGGTATGATAATACCTAAAGTTCCTCCAGAGGCAATCGAACCACTTGCAAGAGCGTCACTATAGCCATGCCTTTTCATTTCAGGCCCTGCCATTTGAGCCATTGTTGCTGCTGTTGCAATTGAAGAGCCACAAATCATTCCAAATCCTGCACAAGCTCCAATGGTTGACATTGCTAGGCCGCCTTTATAATGACCAACTACGGCATAAGCAGCATCGTATAGATTTTTTGAAAGATTTGCGCTATTGGCAAGATTGCCCATTAATACAAAAAGCGGCATTACAGAAAGAGAGTATTTTGAGACAGCTTCGTAAGGCGCGAATCCTAGAACAACCATTGCAGGATCAAAGCCTGAAATTAATGCAAAACCAACAAAACCAACAAACAACATTGAAATCCCAACCGGAACATTCAAGATCATTAATGAGAGAACTGCAGCAAAAGCCAGACCTCCATTTATTAATGAATCAACATCAAAATCCATTACAAGTTTCCCCATTCAGTTTTCTTTTCAGAAAAAGTATTTAAAAACCAAAAGATAATAGTAATAATGCTAAGAAAAAGTCCAAAAGAAATAATATAAAAAAATGGATAAAAGGACAAGTCAAGCTCTAGTGTTGTTCTTCCATCCTTTAAGAATGAGTTTGCAGATAGGAGCGCAGCATATGACATAAGGCTCATCATAGAAAACATTAATAGAAACTTAAAGAATAAGAGGAAATACTGAAAGCTCTTGATTGGTATGCCATCAATGAAGTCAGCGGAAACATGCGCATTAAAATAAAAAGCTCTTGGCATTGAAAGGAATGCAACAAGTGCCATTCCAATTTGAACAATTTCAATTGTTCCAGTAATAGGAGAGTTAAAAAAGCGCCTACCAATAACATCAAAAAAAGTCAACATAGCTAAAATAAATAAAATAATGCAAGCTACTATTGCAGATATATCTGCTATTTTTTTTACCATTTTATTTATAAAAAAATAGGACATATTTCGTTTATGAAGCTAGTCGCTTATCTACAAGTATTTCATGTAAATTTTTGGCAGTTTGATTTAAATGTTCTATTATTAAAGTACTAGCTAATTGTGAGTTTCGATCAACAGCAGCTTCAAATAAATCCTTATGTTCTTTAATTGGGTTTCTTTTTTTGGAGCTCATCGATGAAGCTAGAAATCTATATCTTTCAGATTGTTTAAAAAGGGACTCTCTCATAACAAGTAGGTTTTTTGACGGACATGAGTTTACAAGAGCTTCATGAAATTTTTTATGAGCAGAGGGCCACTCAATACTTGGTAAGCCAATAGCTTCAGATGATTTTTTTTCAAGCTTTGTAAGCTTATGGTGGGCAAGAACAAGATTAGATTCCCAATCATCGCCTCCAGCTTCTATTGATTTTGTGAGAGCAAGAGGCTCTAAAATACATCTTAGCTCAGTTATCTCTAAAAATTCTTTTAGTGATACTTCCGCTACAGTGAAGCCGCGTCTAACTTCGTTTTGAACTAGACCATCAGACTTAAGTTGAGTAAGCGCCTCACGTATTGTTCCTGAACTATATCCCATTTCAGTTTGCAGTGTTTCAAAGTCAAGTTTTTGTCCAGGGTTAAGAAGTCCTTTTAAAATAGCATTCTGAAGAATCGCATAAGCAGACTCTGCTCTAGAAAGGTTTGCATTTTCGATTCGAGATGTAAATTCTGACGAATTAATTTTAAATGTTTGCATATCTCTAAATTATTTAATTAATTGTTTAACTCAGTTTAAATAATAACAATCAATAATACAATGCTATTTTTAAAAATAAATATATTTTCGAAAATAATGTTGATTTTCGATTTAGAATAGATTAGTATTAAGTATTAAAAATTAATATCCTAAAATAAAAATGAAATTTATATCTTTTAGCATCGATAGCGAGCCTTGTTATGGAACAACCACTGGAAGCACTATTACAAACCTTACAAACAAAGTTCTTGGAGCTAAGACTTTAAAAGAGTTAATTTCAAGAGAGGGTATTTCAGAAGCAAAAAAATATGCCTCTAAAAATCCTGGAAATATTAATTATAGTGAAATAGAGTTTCTTCCACTTATTCCAGATCCAGGAAAAATCATTTGTGTTGGATTAAACTATCATGAGCACGTTGTAGAGACAAATCGAACCATTGAAGAGAACCCAGTTATATTTCACCGTTTTCCAGATAGTCAAACAGCTCATTTGCAGAGTATTCAAAGACCTCAAGCATCAACACACCTAGACTATGAGGGTGAGCTGGCAGTCATTATGGGTGATGCAGGTAGTCATGTTAAAGAAAAAGATGCTCTAAAACATATTGTAGGGTTTAGTTGTTATAACGATGGATCTGTTCGCGACTGGCAGCAACATACAAGACAATTTGGTATGGGAAAAAACTTTCAAAAAACTGGTAGTTTTGGCCCTCATATGGTTCTTGCTGAGGATATTCCAGACTATAAAGCTCTTTCGTTAGAAACGAGACTTAATGGGAGAATAATGCAGAGTGCAAAGCTCAGTCAACTAATTTTTGACATTCCATTATTAATTTCTTACGTTTCCAAGGCTTTGCCATGGCGCGCTGGAGATGTATTGGTTACAGGAACCCCTGGTGGGGTTGGAGCCAAAAGAAAGCCCCCTGTTTTTATGAGGCAGGGAGATAAGGTAGAGATAGAAATCTCAGATATTGGGATATTATCCAATCAAATTAATGATGAGATAATTCAACATTAATAATAGTAAAACTAAATAGGAGAAAATAATATGTTAAGAAAAATAATGACGTTTTTTACGCTAGCGGCTTTGACTTTTGCTTTTAGTGGTTCTGCAATGGCGGCAGACCCTATAAAGCTAAAAGTTGCAACTTTTGAGCCAGGTGGCGCATTTATCGCAAGCAAAATTGTAAAAGCTTGGGCAGACAAAGTCACAGCTGAATCAAACGGCGGCTTAGAAGTTAAGGTATATGCAGGAGGAGTTTTAGGTGGACCACCAAAACAATATGATATTGTCAAAGGTGGAATTGCAGATATTTCTTGGACTGTACTTGGTTATATTGGGAATCAGTTTCCTTTAGCTCAAGTTGTTGAATTACCATTTTTAACAAGAACATCTAAGGCTGGAACAAAGGCTCTTAATACTCTTTATGAGGAAGGGTATCTTGATAAAGAAATGGAAGGAATTAAACTTGTAGGACTTCATTCTAACCCAGCATACCAGCTTCATATGAGAGACAAAAATGTTTTAGAGGCATCTGATCTTAAGGGTATGAAAATGAGGGTTCCAAGCAAAATAGCAGGATCTATTCTAGCTAAGCTCGGCGCAACTGGAGTTTCAGTGCCAGCACCAGGAACTTATGAAGCACTTCAAAAAGGAGTGGTAGATGGCACACCTTTCCCTTATACTGCAGTTGGTTCTTTTAAGTTATACGAGGTTACAAAATACCATACAGAGGTTAATATAACCAATGCAACTTTCGGTCTGATTATGAATGAAGACAAATATAATAGCCTTCCTGATAACCTTAAAAAAGTGATTGATAACAATAGTGGTCATGCTTTTGGTGACTGGGCAGCGGAGCTGATTGATGCTCAAAATACAAAGCTTAAGGCTGAGATTGCATCACTCGATGGGCATGTAATGTCTAAAGTTTCAGAAGGTAGCCTTCAAAGGTTTAAGTCTATTCTGGCTCCAGTTGAGTCTGATTGGTTAGCTGAAATGGAGAGTAGAGGTCTAGATGGCAATGCTGTTCTTAAAAGAGCAAGAGAAATTATAAACAGCATAGATGGCTAATAAAGCATAAAACAATAAGGGCTCGCTTTTTTCATTGCGAGCTCTTTTTTGGAGGTTATTTAGATGGCTATAAATGCCCTTAGTTATATTGGAGTAAACTCAAGCAAACTCAAAGATTGGGCTGAATATTCTCAAAAATACCTCGGTATGCAACTGGTTGATAGAGGTAACGGAAATCTTAGTTTTAGAATGGATGACCAA
Organism: Candidatus Pseudothioglobus aerophilus; assembly: GCA_014384565.1. Classification (GTDB taxonomy): domain Bacteria; phylum Pseudomonadota; class Gammaproteobacteria; order PS1; family Pseudothioglobaceae; genus Pseudothioglobus; species Pseudothioglobus aerophilus. The sequence goes on along the minus strand of JACNFO010000023.1, from coordinate 3,328 downwards.
AAACAACGTTTAACAGTAACAAAAGATCCAAGCGAAGGACTGGCCTTTATGGGCTGGGAAGTTGAATTTAAGGAAGACTTGCAAATTTATGCTGCAAGACTTGAAGCGATTAATATCCATGTAACCTACGGCAAGTCAGATTTTTCTGATAAGCGCTTTGTTGAAGATTTAATTTATTTTAATGATCCTCAGGGAAATCGTATCGAGCTAGTTTATAAGCCAATGAAGGAGTCAGATCCGTTTGTTCCAGGACGTTCTACTTCAGGCTTTAAAACTGGAGCTTTTGGCATGGGGCATGCAGTTATTCATGTAAAAAATGTAGAAACGCTTATCCCTTTTTATCGGGATATTTTAGATTTTAAAATTAGTGATTATAGTAACACTCCAATTTCATTATGCTTCTTTCATGTTAATGGCCGCCATCATAGTTTTGCTTTTTTTGGCTCAAGGCAGACTGGTTTCCATCACTTTATGATTGAATATAATAATCTTGATGATGTGGGTCAAGGTTATGATTTATTACAATATAAAGATAATGCAATTGCTTATACAATGGGAAGACACACAAACGACTATATGACTTCCTTCTATTCACATTCACCATCTGGTTTTTTTGTTGAGAATGGATGGGGTGGAAGAATCATTGAGCCAAGTTCATGGGAACCTATCGAAACATTCGAAGGGCCGAGCTTTTGGGGACATGAACGCCTTTATCTATCTGATGAAGAGAGGCTAAAGTTCCGCTCAAAAAGACTAGAAACAGCAGCTGAAGGTAAGCGAGCACCTTTACTAATTGATTGTCCATGGCTTTACTCCCAAGCGACTCAAAAAAAATAAAATATTAAGGCTAATTTAATTATGGAATCTTATGATGTTGTTATAGTTGGGCTTGGGCCGACAGGCGGCACATTGGCAAATCTATTGGCACTTAACGGCCTATCTGTATTAATCCTTGAGCGAGAAAAGAGTATTTACAACCTCCCGCGAGCTGTTCATTTTGATGATGAAGTTATGCGTGTTTTTGAGTCAATTGGAATTTCAAAAAGCCTTTCAAGGAATATAATTATTAATAAAGGTACTAAGTTTGTAAATGCACAAAACGAAGTTGTTCTTGATTGGCCTCGTCCTCGATCCATTACAGACAATGGTTGGTATCCAAGCTATAGATTTCATCAACCGAATCTAGAGAGGCTTCTTCGCAGGCGTTTAAATGACTTTAAAAAAGTTTCAATCAGGCGGAGTACTCAAGTGGTAAAAATCATGAATAGTGATAGTCATGTTGAGACCACTATTGAAGACAAGAAAACTAATAAAATTTATTTAATAAAATCAAGTTATGTTGTGGGCTGTGATGGTGCTGGGTCAATAACAAGAGAAGAAATGGGACACAAACTTGAAAATCTTGGATTTACCCAAAAGTGGGCAGTAGTTGATTTAGTTTTAAAGAAAGATAAAAAAGAATTAGCCGACAGAACTATCCAGTACGCGAACTCTGAACGGCCAGCTACATACTGTCGAAACGTTGGAAAAAGGAGGCGTTGGGAGTTTGCTATCCATGATCATGAGAATGAAACAGAAATTTTGTCAGACAAGTATATTTGGAATTTCTTAAAGCCGTGGCTATTGCCTCATGAAGCTGAATTGGAAAGAAAAACAATTTACACGTTTCAATCTGCTATTGCCAAGAGATGGAGAGCAGGCCGTGTTTTTATAGTTGGTGATGCAGCGCACTTAATGCCGCCATTTATGGGCCAAGGAATGTGTTCTGGAATTAGAGATGCTTCGAATTTAGCTTGGAAGATTAATCTTTGTCTAAAAAATAATCACAATGAAAAGCTGCTCGACACATATCAATCAGAACGCTTTTCAAATGTTGAAGAGTACATTCAAACAACCATGAGAATGGGTGAGTTTGTTAATGATATTGGTGCTTCAAAAATTACAAGTAATATTGTAAAAGGGCCGGATGGAGCGATGAGCATGAAATCAATTCAACCTAAGCTTGGAAGTGGTCTTGGGGTAAATTCTGATAAAAATAGAGGTAAGGTGTTTCCTCAATTAGTAATGAAAAACGGTAATAAACTAGATTTGAGTTTTACAGGTCTTCCAGTTTTGCTTTTAGCGGAAGAGTTAAAAGACATTAATGTTACTAGTAAGATCAAATGCTTTTATGAAAGTCAAATTCCAGGTTTATCAAAAGTACTAAGAAACTATAAAGCTAAAGCAGTTATTGTTAGGCCAGACAGATTTGTTCTTGAAACATGCTCCTCAATCAATGAATTAAATGATTTTGTTAAAAACAAATTAAACGAATTAAACATTCTTTAATTTAGATTCTGTTAAATAATGGAGAAATAAAAATGCCTTTTTACAAACCCAATGAATTGCCAAAATTAATGGTGTCACCAAATGGTTCCAGAAAAATGAAAAAAGACCACCCAGAGATACCTATGACAATTCCAGAAATTGTTAATACTGCTAAAAATTGCTTTAATGCTGGAGCAGGTGCAATACATTTTCATGTTAGAGACGAAAGCGGTAAACATGTTTTAGATTCTGGACTCTATAAAGAGGCGCTAAAAGAGCTGGAAAATGAAGTTCCTAAGATGCATCTTCAGATCACAACGGAGGCTGTTGGTCGATATTCGCCTGAAGAAATGAGAAAGCTTGCTTACGATGTAAATACTCCTGGAATCTCAATTGGAATTCGTGAGTTAATACCTTCATTTAAGCCCACAGTCGAAGACATAAAGATATATCAGCACCTTAATGAAAAAGAAACAAAAATACAGCATATTTGTTATTCTCCTGAAGAGGTTGACTTGCTTGCACTAACCCTTAAAAAAGCAGGCTTAAATGAACAAAACGCATGGTGTTTGTTTGTTATTGGCCATTACTCTGGAGAATTGAGCTATCCGAAAAATATTCAACCATATCTAGATAAAGTAAAAGAAAATCATGTATTAGCTGATTGGGCAATTTGCGCGTTTGGTAAAGAAGAAGCGAACTGTATTGAAAAAGCTATATCTCTAGGTGGAAAGGTAAGAGTAGGGTTTGAAAACTCACTTTTTATGCTTGATGGAGAAATTTCTCCAGATAATGAAACAAAAGTAAAGGCAGTAAGCGCCCTTTTGAATTAGTACATTTAAATATAAAGAATTAGTTTAATTCGTTTTTTTTACTTCCAATTAGACTTTATCAAATTTGATAAATAACTACTATCCCTCGCATATATATACAGACTTTGAAGGTACGGGGGACCCCCCTGTCACTATCGGCTACATACATATAATACCTCCCTTACAGATGAAACGAAATTTGGACTTTA
>JACNFO010000052.1 GCA_014384565.1 Candidatus Pseudothioglobus aerophilus | reverse complement strand
CTTTAATGGGATCTCCCGAGTAAATTGATAAATTTTGATCTAGGCTTTTGTTAAGAGAATTTAGAGAGTGATGCAGCCAAAATCGACTTGCTTCTCCCATCGCAAGTTCTTTTGAATTTATATTGTCCAGAATGTAGATAGGAAGTATTGAACTATTTTTTGCTGCCTCAAATAGTGCAGGGTTGTCAGATAACCTTAGATCTTGGCGAAACCAATGGATAACTTTAGGTGTATTCATAGAGCATTCAATATTATGGCGGAGAGAGAGGGATTCGAACCCTCGATAGGAGTTAAAGCCTATACTCCCTTAGCAGGGGAGCGCCTTCAGCCACTCGGCCATCTCTCCGAAGAAGGCATATTATACTGGAATTATTTTAAATGAGCATTTTAGTAATAACGGTTTAATAAAATATTATTCAAGGACCTCAAAATCATGAGTAATTTTTGCAGTTTTCCCTAGCATGATGGATGCAGAGCAATATTTTTCAGCCGAAAGTGTAATTGCTTTATCAACTTTCTTAGAGTCTAAGTCTTTCCCTTTAACAATAAATTTAATGTGTATATCAGTAAAAACTTTTGGGTGTTCATTGGCTCTTTCAGCGCTAATCCTAGTTTCACAATGCGATAGGTCTTGACGCATTTTTTGAAGCGTTGTAACGACATCAATCATAGTGCAGCCCGCCACTCCAAGCAGAAGCATTTCCATCGGTCTAACGCCAAGGTTTTCACCGCCAATCTCTATCGGACCATCCATCGTAATAGAGTGGCCACTATGAGACTTACCAACCATTAGCATGCCATCAACCCAATTCACAGAAAGATTCATTTAAAAAACTCCTTAAGTTTTTGGCCAGGATTTGAGTGCTTCATAAACGCCTCGCCAATTAAAAAACCAAATACATCATTCTGGTGCATCAACTCAACATCAGCTCTAGATGAAATTCCTGACTCAGTTATTACAAGTTTATCACCGCTAATTTCACTAAGCAAGTCAATGGTGGTTTGAAGGCTAACTTCAAAGTTTCGAAGATTCCTATTATTAATTCCAATCATTGGTAAATCTAATTTAAGCGCACGACGAAGTTCATTTAAGTCATGAGTTTCAACTAATACATCCATATTGAGAGCTAAAGCAAGGTCGCTTAAATGTTTGATTTCATCATCTTCTAGACAAGACACAATTAGTAAAATACAATCTGCCCCCATCGCTCTTGATTCATAGACTTGATAGGGCTTAATAATAAAATCTTTACGAATAACTGGTAATGAAACTGCAGCTCGCGCTTTTATCAAATATAAAGGATCACCTTGAAAAAAATCACGATCTGTTAATATAGAAAGGCAGCTTGCACCTCCATCTTCGTAGCTTTTTGCAATTTCGACAGGCTCAAAATTCTCTCTTAAAACGCCCTTGCTTGGAGAAGCTTTTTTAATTTCAGCAATTATTCCACTTTGACGCTCTTTTACTTTTTTGTTTAATGAGTTAAAGAAACCTCGGGGGGTATCTGCACTATTTGCTAGCTCAATCATTTTTTCAATCGGAAGCCGCTTTGTTGACTCTACTATTTCTTCTTGCTTTCGAGCAACAATTTTTTTAAGTATGTCGGGTGTTTTTTGTGCCATGGTTTTAATGAATTTATAACAATGCTTATTTTAAACGAATATAATTTACGTATATATTTAAGTAATGAGTGAAGTACATGAATTTACTAGATTTTCAGGCTGGAATTGATCACCCATTTTTTTTGATTGCCGGCCCATGTGTTGTTGAGTCAGAGTCTTTGGCAATGGAAAGTGCAAGCTATTTGAAAAAAGTTTGTAGCGAGCTTAATATCAATTTCATCTATAAGTCATCCTATGACAAGGCTAATCGAACAAGCGCAGATAGTTTTCGTGGTCTAGGTATTGAAGAAGGGCTTCGTATTTTAGAAAAAGTAAAATCTGAAGTGGGAGTCTCTGTTTTAACTGATGTTCATGAAGATTCGCCTCTAGATGAGGTCTCTTCAGTAGTTGATGTCCTTCAAACACCTGCTTTCCTTGTAAGGCAGACTAATTTTATTCAAAATGTGTGTAGTCAAGGGCTACCTGTAAATATTAAGAAAGGCCAATTTCAAGCGCCTTGGGATATGGTCAATGTTGTTGAGAAGGCCAAGGCAACAGGAAATCAACAAATTATGGTTTGTGATAGAGGGACATCTTTTGGATACAATACACTTGTTTCAGATATGAGAGGCTTGTCCAGCATGAGGTCAACAAACTGTCCAATTGTTTTTGATGCAACTCACTCTGTTCAGCAGCCCGGTGGAGAGGGGGCGTCTTCTGGTGGTCAAAGAGAAATGGTGCCAGTTTTAGCTAGAGCAGCTGTTGCAGTTGGCGTTTCTGGCGTCTTTATGGAGACGCATCCAAATCCCGAGCTTGCAAAAAGTGATGGCCTTAACTCTATGCCAATGAATTTAATGTTTACACTTCTTGAAACGCTCAAGAAGATTGATGAAGTAACTAAAAATAATGATTTATTAGAGGATTCTATAAATGACTAGAATTGCAATAAACGGATCTAAAGGCAAGATGGGGCAGACCCTTGTTGATGCTGTCAATTTAAATAAAAGTGCGACATTAGGTGCGGGCGTTGATAAGGGCGATAACCTTAATGACTCTCTCCAAGATTTCGACGTTTTAATTGATTTTTCAAGACCCGAAGCCTCTCTGAAGGCCATCTCAATTTGTAAAAATTCTGGAAAAGCTATGGTCATTGGAACTACAGGGTTTAGTGATGATGAGCTAAAAGTAATTAAGCAAGCTTCAACTCAGATACCAATTGTTTTTGCTCCTAATATGAGTGTTGGAGTTAATTTAACGCTTAAGTTATTGGAGACTTCTGCAAAAGTGATTGGAAAAGACTCCAGTATAGAAATAATTGAAACCCACCATCGTTATAAGGTTGATTCACCCTCAGGCACGGCTCTTAAGATGGGTGAGGTCATTGCAAATGCGCTTGGAAGGGATCTAGCTAAGTGCGCAGTATATGGACGTGAAGGTATTGATGAGCCTAGAGATTTAAATACCATTGGATTTTCATCGATTAGAGGCGGTGATGTTGTAGGCGATCATACTGTTACTTTTTTTATGGAGGGTGAGCGCGTTGAAATAACGCATAAAGCATCCTCTAGAATGATTTATGCAAATGGTGCTGTAAGAGCAGCTAACTGGCTTCATGACAAGCCTAGTGGGCTATATTCAATGCAAGATGTTTTAGAACTTTAGGAGTAGTTAATGTTGTATGCAATTATTTCTCAAGATGTGGAGGATAGTTTTACAAAACGCATAGGTGCCAGACCTGATCATATTGCTCGTTTAAATCAATTAAAAGATGAAGGGCGCCTTATTTTGGCTGGACCCCATCCTGCTATCGACTCAATAGATCCTGGTGATGCAGGTTTTACAGGGTCACTTATTGTTGCTGAGTTTGAAAATCTTAGAGAGGCCCGCTCCTGGGCTGACGCAGATCCTTATGTTGCTGCCGGTGTATATTCAAGCGTTATTGTTAAAAATTTCAATAAGGTTTTGCCTTAAATGATTTCCATAGAGGGGTTTTTTGCTGGATAATTTAGCCTTTTTTGACAAAAGCAGCTCAATCAAAAACTTAAATAATGATTACAGTTAAAAATTTATCAAAACATTTTGGTGGAATCAAAGCAGTTGATGGTGTTGACTTGCATATTGAGCGAGGCTCGATAACTGGCTTAGTGGGTCCAAATGGTGCTGGAAAAACCACAATGTTTAATTTGATTGCTGGACTTTATCAGCCTACAGATGGTGAAATAATTCTTGATGGTGAAGACGTAACAAACTTAACTTCTCACCAGCTTTTTCATAAAGGACTCTTAAGAACATTTCAAATAGCCCATGAGTTTCCAACACTAAGTGTCTTGGAAAACTTAATGATGGTTCCAGCTAATCAGCTGGGTGAAAGCTTAATGAATACTTGGTTTAAGCGTAAACAAATTCTAGAAGAAGAAAAGTTACTTCAAGACAAAGCAGAAGAGGTAATTGACTTTCTTAGTATTAGCCACCTTAAGAATGAAAGAGCGGGTAATCTGTCTGGTGGCCAAAAAAAATTGCTAGAGTTGGCTCGAACCATGATGGTTGACGCTAAGGTTGTTCTTCTAGATGAGGTTGGAGCAGGCGTTAATCGGACACTTCTTAATCAGATTGGTGATGCTATATTAAGGCTTAATTCAGAAAGAGGGTATACGTTCTGCATGATTGAGCACGATATGGATTTTATTTCAAGGCTTTGTAATCCAGTAGTAGTTTTAGCTGAAGGTCGAATTTTGACAAGCGGCACCCCTGATGAAATTAAAAGTAGTGACGCGGTTATTGAAGCCTATCTAGGTAAAGGAATTAAGACCGAGGCTACGAGTTAATGGCTTATCTTGAAGGTAAAAATTTAGTCGCATCTTATGGAGTAGTTCCAATACTCCATGAATGCTCCGTAGAAGTTGAGAAGGGCGAACTTGCAGTAATTGTGGGTCCAAATGGTGCAGGTAAGTCTACTGTAATGAGAGTTTTACTCGGGATGCTGGAGGCATCTTCAGGCTCGGTCACTTTAGATGGTAAAGATATTTCAATGCTTTCTACTCAGGACAGAATCAGCCATGGATTGGCATTTGTTCCTCAAACTAAAAATGTTTTCCCTTCAATGACAGTTGAAGAAAATCTTCAGATGGGTGGCTTTATTAGGCAAGATGACATTAATCAAACAATCGAAGAGGTCTACGCGCTTTTTCCGATTCTCTATGACAAACGCAAACAACTTGCAGAGCAGCTTTCTGGCGGCCAAAGACAACAGGTTGCGTTCGGAAGGGCTATGATGACGAAACCTTCAATTATGCTTTTAGACGAGCCAACAGCAGGAGTTTCACCAATTGTGATGGATGAAATTTTTTCTAATATTTTGGACGTTAGAAATGCTGGTATGGCGGTTCTTATGGTTGAGCAAAATGCACAGCAAGCGCTTAATATAGCTGACAAGGGCTACGTTTTAGTCTCTGGTCGCAATGAGCATACTGGAACTGGTAAAGAGCTCATAAATAACCCTGAAGTTAGAAAAAAGTTTTTAGGAGGTTAGATGACGTCAGACTCTATTGATATTATTAATGCATTTGCCTTACTAACTAATTTCGTAATTCTTCCTGCATTATCTTATGGCTCGCAATTAGCATTGGGCGCCCTAGCTGTAACTTTAGTTTACTCAGTTTTGAGGTTTTCTAATTTTGCTCAAGGCGATAGTATGGCTTTTGGGACAATGATTGTTATATTGCTTACTGGCTTTATGATCAGTAGAGGCTGGACAATTTCAGGTATCCCTACGGCTCTATTAGTAATTCCTATAGCTATAGTATTTACCTCAATGTACTTGCTTACAATGGACAGGTTGATTTATCGGCACTATCGTAAAATAAAAGCAAAATCAATTACGATCGTAATGTCTTCAATAGGTGTTATGTTTGTTACTGGGGGAATAGTTAGGTTCGTTTTAGGTGCTACTGCGCAAAAATTTGAAGATGGTGAGAGGTTTATTTTTTCTGTTAGAGAGTTTAAGGCTTATACCGGCCTTGAACAAGGAATTGCTCTTAAAACATCTCAATTTTTAACTATTACCATTGCTTTTTTATTGGTTGCTTTTGTATTTTATTTTTTGCAAAAAACTAAAACTGGTAAGGCTATGAGGGCTTATTCTGATAACAAAGAGTTAGCTCTTCTTTCTGGTATTGACCCAGATAAGATGGTTCAAATAACTTGGTTATTGGTTGCAGCTCTTACTACAATTGCTGGAGCGCTTTATGGACTCGATAAAGGCTTTGCGCCCCAGCAGTATCACTTATTACTCTTGCCAATTTTTGCCTCTGTCATTGTTGGCGGTATTGGCTCTCCAATTGGGGCAATTGCAGGCGCTTTCCTAGTGGCTTTTTCTGAGATACTCCTTACTTATGCGTACAAAAAGTTTTTAATATACTTATTGCCACTATCCATGCATCCTTCCTCTTTGGTACAGCTTATTGGTACCGAGTATAAATACGCAATATCCTTTGTTATTTTGGTTATTGTTCTTTTAATAAAGCCTACTGGGTTATTTAAAGGTAAGGTAATAGTCGATGAATAATCTAAAAAATGTTTGGCAATCGTATAGAGCTGTTATAAGTTTTGCATTAATGGGGCTTGTGCTGTTATTTGTTGGCTTTAATCAGTCATGGGCCCTCGTAATAGGCATTATTAACATGTCTTTGATTTCAGCTATCATGGCCTTAGGCGTTAATATTCAATGGGGTTATGCTGGATTATTTAATGTTGGAATTATGGGGTTTGCCGCCTTGGGAGGCGTTAGTGTTGTTTTAATTTCTCAGCAACCTGTTATTGAGGCAATAGATGCTGGTGGTATAAAAATGCTTCTTGCTTTGGCTCTAGGAGCTGTAACGATTGCTGCAGGAGTGCTATTAAATAGAAGGGGGATTAATAAATGGTTAATATCTTTAGTCGTAGTTATCGGTTATCTTCTAACAAGATATTATTTTTCTGAGGCTTCAGATTTAATTGAAAAGGTAGATCCTGCAATTACAGGCTATTTAGGCGGTTTTGGGCTTCCTGTAATGCTCTCATGGGTAGTGGGCGGCTTAGCTGCAGCTGGAGCGGCATGGTGGATTGGAAAAATTACCTTGAGTTTAAGGTCTGATTATCTTGCGATAGCAACTCTCGGAATTTCTGAGATTATTATTTATGTCATCAAAAATGAAGACTGGTTTGTAAGGGGACTTAAGAATGTTTATGGTCTTCAAAGGCCCGTACCATATGAAGTAGATATGCAAAAATCAGAATGGCTGCAAAATATTGTTGCTTGGATTCACAGATCAGAGCTGCAATTTTTGACTCAATCAGAGCAAATTGATAAGCTAGGTGACTATGTTAGAGAGGCATCGGTGGTATTTGTAAAGCTAAGTTATTCAGGTTTATTTCTTGTAATTTTAGTCGCTTTCATTGTTCTTTCTAACCTTGCTTTAAATTCTCCATGGGGTAGAAAAGTAAGGGCAATAAGGGATAATGAAGTAGCAGCATCTGCGATGGGTAAAAATATTACGCGTCAACATTTGCAAATTTTTGTTATTGGATCAGCAATTGTAGGTATTGCTGGTGCATTACTAGTTACTTATGATGGAATATTTATTCCTACTGCATACCAGCCCCTTCGATTTACTTTTTTGATTTGGGTGATGGTAATTGTTGGAGGCTCAGGTAATAATTTAGGGTCGGTTCTCGGGGCTTTTATCATGTGGTTTATTTGGATTCAATCAGGTCCAATAGGTCTTTGGGTGGTTGAAATGCTTGGTAATTATATTCAAGAAGGAAATACATCATTAGAGTTTATAGAAGATCGAGTTCACTATCTAAGGCTTGTCTTTATGGGCAGCATAATGCTTTTGATCATGAGATTTTCTCCTGGCGGAATTCTTCCAGAGAAAAATAAAGAACTGTAATATGTTCTTTAAATTAGGCTGAAATGGACTGTTCTAGAAAGGTTTAATTCATTTTTTTTTATAATATTTTTAACACAAACTACAGGAAACTGTTTATCATTAACGGGATTCCCGTAAGAAATACACTTTAATGCTTTATTAGGTGTAGGGACTCTTTTTTATATTTTAGGAGACGAAATGAAAGGTTATTTAAAAACAACAGCTGGATTTGTATTATCAGCTACGATGGCATCAGTATCACATGCTGATGTAACTATAGGAGAGCTACAGGGATTTACTGGACCGCTTGAATCAATGATTGGTGCAATGTCTGGTGGTGCAAACTTAGCAGTAACTGAGGCTAATGCTTCTGGTAAATATCTCCAAGGAACAATCAATGTTGTGCAGGGCGATTCAGTATGTATCGATCCAGCCGTTGCGATTGCTCAAGCAGAAAAGATGATTAATGATGATAATGTTATGGCTATTATGGGTCCTAACTGTTCAGGTAATACTGGTGCAGTTATAACCAACGTGCTTGTACCTAATGGTATTGTTTCAATTTCACCATCAGCTACTTCACCTGCTTTAACTACTCTAGAAGACGGTGGATGGTTCTTTAGAACTGCTCCTTCAGATGCTAGACAAGGTCCAGTACTTGCAAGTATTGCAATGTCAAGAGGACAAACTGATATGGCTGTAACTCACTCAAATAGTGACTATGGTAAAGGTTTGGCTGATGCATTTGTAACTGCTTATGAAGCTATGGGCGGAACAGTTACAGTTATGGCTGGACATGATGACGATAAGGCTGACTATTCAGCTGATGTTGCTGCATTGTCTGCAGGTGGCTCAGCTACTTTAGCTATATTAGGTTATGCTGATACTGGCGGTAGAGGAATTATTGCTGCTTCTGAGGATACTGGTGCATTTTCTGACTATGTATTTGGTGATGGTATGATCAGTGCAGTAACTGAAGCTGCTGTTGGAGACGGCTCATGGGGTACTTTACCTTCTCCTGATGCAGCTCTTGGTGCTAACTGGCTTGCAGTAGCTGCAGCTGGTGGTGTTGATGGTTCTGGTGTATATTCAGCTGAATCTTATGACGCTATGGCATTAATTATTCTTGCTTCACAGGCTGCAGGTTCATCAGATAGAGCAGCTATTCAAGCAGAAGTAATGGGTATTGCTAACGGTCCAGGTATGGAGTGTCATGCTGGTAAATTGGCTGACTGCCTTAAATGGATTTCAGGTGGCTTGGTAGTTGACTATGTTGGTGCTACTGGCGTTGAATTTGACGCAGGTGGAACAGCTAATGGCTCATATGCAGAGCGTGAAGTTATTGGCGGTGCATTTACTAACGTAAAGATCCATAAGTAATAAGCTTTAAATTTTGATTAAAAAGCCCGTCTTATGACGGGCTTTTTTTTATTTTTAAAATTTCTGTCTAATTATGAATTTACAACATTTTTTTAGACTGGTATTATATTAACTTAGATTGAAGAAAAATAAGGGTAATCAAAATGAATAATAATGAGATCTTAGAGGGCATAAAAAAAGCTTTTAAACTTTCAGTGGATAAACTAGATAACCATTACATGTTTTATCTAGATGAGATGGTTACTCCAAAGCTTATAACGCTTTTCTATTGGATACTGTTATTTGCCTTTATAACAAAAGGGCTTGGAGACATATTCCTCGAAGGTGATTTCTGGCGTGGCCTAGTCTGGGTAGTTGGAGGTTCTTTAGCCTCTAGAGTAGCCTGTGAAATGGTTGTAATTCTATTTAGAATTAATGAAAACTTAAATGAAATTAATGAAAAAACTAGCGAGAATGACCCTCTAAGTAGCAGTAGTTTTGAAAAAGATTACTATAAGCATTAATAAAAATAACATTAGATTATTTAGTCTACAATAGGCGTTTTTCTTACGTAAGTTTTTGTTTTATGAATAAAGGCGTCCTACTTGTCCTTTCAGGCTATCTGATGTGGGGAGCGTTCCCTCTTTATTGGGCATTACTCAACCATGTTAATCCATCTGAAGTTCTTTTGCATAGAATGTTATGGTCAGTGCCTGTTTTATTTTTTTTAGTTTATTCTAAATCGTCTTGGAGGTCTAATTTTAAGGACTCTCTATCCTCTAAAAAAGAATTAGTTTTTTTACTTCTAACAGCAATTCTTATAACTATTAATTGGGGTTGTTATATTCTTGCAGTAAACATAGGACGAGTTGTAGAGGCTTCAATGGGTTATTTTTTATCCCCTGTAATTAATATGTTAGGTGGATACTTTTTCTTTCATGAAAGGATTTCAAAACTAAAGCAATTAGCAGTATTATTTGCAACAATTGGTTCTCTATACTATGTTTTTAGTGGGGATTCATTTCCATGGTTAGGTTTCATAGTAGGATTTACTTTCGCAGCTTATGGTATAGCCAGAAAAGCAATGGCCTCATCAGCAATTCCAGGACTTTACATCGAAACACTAATACTGCTTCCATTTTTTTTAATATTCTCTGTATGGTTTTATTTAAACTACGACGTTTCTTTTCTAAATATAGATATTTCCACTGATATTTTATTAATTTTAGCAGGTGCTGTAACAGTTATACCGCTTGCTCTTTTTAATGCAGGTGCTAAGCTACTTCAGATGACCACTGTTGGGATTTTATTTTTAATTACTCCAACACTTCAATTTCTTGTTGGCTATTACTTACAAAATGAGTTGGTCAATTCAAACCAATTAATAGGATTTATTGGAGTTTGGGC
>JACNFO010000053.1 GCA_014384565.1 Candidatus Pseudothioglobus aerophilus | reverse complement strand
TCATTGGTGGACGGTATTTTCATTGGAAACTATGTGGGTATTACTGCTCTAGCCGCAGTTAATCTTATTATTCCAATAATCACACTCCTATTCGGAGTTAGCATGATGATGTCGATTGGTGGCTCAGTTAGAGGTGGAAAGTATCTTGGTGAGGGAAATAAGACAGCTGCATCTTCAATTTTCAGTAAGTCACTAATTTTTATGACTCTCTATGGTATTGCATCTATTACTCTGACCCTAATGTTCGAAGAGCAGATATTTGCGAGTCTTGGCGCTACTAAAGAACTGTTCCCAGTGATGAGCGAGTATTACCGCATCATCATGCCATTTGTAATTTTTCAGTTGATTATTATCCCTCTGTACTTCTTTATCCGTTTGGATGGCTTACCTAACCTTGCCGCCATTGCGCTTGGAGTTGGCGCAGTAGTTAATATAGCACTCGACTATTTATTTATTGCGGTTTATGACTGGGGGCTAACTGGCGCAGCTTGGGCAACAGGCATATCAGAAGTTCTATCGCTATTAGTTATTCTATTTTATTTTTTCATGCCAGAGAGGACCTTAAGTTTTAGTTTTCGACAGAATGACTGGATGGAAGTATTCCAGGCAGCATACAACGGAATCTCTGAATTTATTAATGAAGTTTCTGGAGCTATTATTGCATTTATTTTTAACTGGATGCTGATTCAGAGGGCTGGAGTTGAAGGCGTTGCCGCGATTACTGTTGTAAATTATATGTTGATGACAGGATTTATGATGTTCTTTGCCATCGAAGATACAAGTCAGGTCATGATTTCTCAAAATTATGGAGCTCAAAATGCGCAGCGCACTAGAGCCTTTCTTAAAACTGCTTGCGTTATAGTTGCCTTATTAAGTTTATTTTTTATAACTATATTACTTACAGCAAGTGAGCCTTTGATTTATCTATTTGTTAATGAGAAGGATAGCGATCAGACTGTAGCATTGGCTTTGGAATTTGTGACTTATGTTTGGCCAATTTTCATTTTTGCTGGCTTTAATATGATGATAACTGGTTACTTAACTGCTATTCATCTGCCTTTTCAGTCTGCGCTTTTAGCAATGAGTCGGGGATTGATTCTTCCAACTGGTCTTTTAATAATTTTTTATAGCTTACTATCTGATTTTCGCTTTATTGCTGCTCTTTCAATCGCAGAAGGTGTTGCTTTTATGCTGGCTATAGGGCTATTTCTTTTATATAGTCCTCAAAAAGCAATCTCCAGAATAAGATAAGGCCCAAAGATAGGGCCTTATTTATAAGCTCTTTTCATATCTCTTAATTGTTATCCCATACTGCGAATGACTTGCCTTGATTATTGAACTCATAGCCAATAAAAGGCTCGTCACTAATGACTTCACCATCATGGCCTGGAGCAATAGAATAAGCATCTCCCGCATTAACAATCATCTCGGTGCCATCATCATGAGTAACACGCATACTTCCCTGAATACAAGCACCTAAATGACCTGCTTGGCAACTATCACCACCAACATGAGGCTTAATACACTCCGACCACATCCATCCTGGTTGAGCTGTTACTCTAATAGCTTTTACTGTTCCAAATTCAAGCACTTCTGCACGAGTCTTGTCTGGTGATATTAAATCATCAGGAGTATCAAAAGATTTTCTAACTAAGTTCGCCATAAAACTTCTCCTTTTATGTTTAAAGAAATTTAATTATAGCTCAAAATTAATCCTACCTCATATATCAGAGAGACTTTATTCGGATTTGTTTCATTAAAATCTTTATCTAAATAACTCCTAATCTTCATCTATGCTTTATGTATGACACCTAGAATAGTAGCAATGAAAAATAAATTACTCCTATTGATGTCGTCTCTAATACTCTCATTTAATGTTTATGGTGAGTGGACAACTGTACTACCAGGCAATAATTCCTCTTTATACATCGACTTTGAAACACTCGAAGAGCGAGAAGGCTTTATTTATTGGCTTTATATGGATTCATGGACTGATGGGAGTGCCAAATCTAATGCTCAGGGTGATTGTAATTTAAAGGGGTTTAAAGTTAATAAACGAGTTAATTTTTCAATGCCTATGGGAGAGGGTGAAGGTACTGAAAATAATATGGTTAGTTCTTGGGAATACTATGAGCCAAACACTGGTTATGAAATCTTATTAAATTTCATATGTCAAATGTCAAAGCTAAATCCTGAAGAACAAGCAATTCGTATTGAGGCGTTAACAAAAAGAAATGAAGAGTTTGAAAGACAAAGGAATAGTCTTAATAAAGATTCTGAAGTAGAACAAAGCTCATCTCAAATGAGTACTTTAAAGTCACCCTACATTAAGAGTGTTGAAGCAAATATAAAACAATTTTGGCGCTATGAAGGCGCAGAAGATAGCTGGAGTTGTGATGTTCTAATTAATCAAGCTGAGAATGGCGCTGTAGAGAGCGTAAAAATTCTAGGGTGTGCTTTACCTGTAATGTCAAAAAGCAATGCACAAGCATTTGGGGCGTCCATCAGAAGAGCAGTCTTCAAATCATCGCCTCTTCCACTTCCTCTAGATGAGGGAGCATTTGATAGAGAGATTGTATTTAAATTTAATGTTAAATAATCTTTAAACAAATATTCACCTAAGTGAAAGTAAGCTTCTCATTCGTTTGTCTGAACTGGTTTATTAAGTTAGTTTAGGCTTGGTTAGGAAAGTTTTTAAGGCCAGTATTATTCCAACAAGGATGATCAACCAAGTCAGGCCTGACATTGTCAATTTAAATATGTTAAGTCCAGAGCCCAATGAAACCAGTGTTTCAGATATTGCGCCTGAATTTGAATAAGTTTTTAACATCAATAATTCAAGAAAATTCTCAGACCAATCGGCGATCATACCAAGGACAGTAGGAGCTACTAATAATAGACGCTTGCTTTTAAAGAAATACACAATCCAAGAGCCAAACATCGCAGTAGAAAGAACGGCAAAAATTACGTCCCAAAACTTAAGGAATTGGCTATAGCAAAAAAGTTGAGCCTGGTCCCTTGCCTGAAAAAAACCTTGAACCATCTCTATATTATAATTAGCAAGACCAAGTGATTTTATCCCAATATCTATGCTGAAGCAGCTACTTAGAGGCACCCAAACAAATGATATGTACAAGATAAATACTAAAGTAAATCCTATAGCAAAATATAGATTTTTGTGATTCTTTGGATTAATTATTTTGTTCATATTCTTACCTATTAATGAGAATAGTTAATGTCAGCGCTCAATCTGACTTAAGACAAATATACGCTATAACAATCTCAAATTTTTAATTTTTAGACACTAGTAGAGGCCATTAATCTGAGTAATCAACAATAACTTATTTCTCAAAAATTTAACTAAATTTTAAATCTGGCTCAAGTTGGCATATAATCCTATTTTTTCTAGGAAAGACTTGAGTGATGCGATTTGCTAAATATGAACAACAGTTGAAGTGGTTTGCATTATTCCTAGGCATCCTCAGTACAATTGCAATTATCAATGACTTGTATCCTTACACAATGTTTATTGGACTTCCTTTTTGCTTAATCTGGGTTTACTGCGCTTGGCTTCATACTGAAAAACAACTGAAATGGATTAATATAATCTTTACTGGGCTTTATACATACGGCATAGCTAATTATTATTTCTAGTATTAACAAATTTCCCCCTAGCTATAAGTTAGAGAGAAATTCGATGTTAACTAGGCTTAAACTTATTCTACTATCTTCACAATAACTTTTCCTTTGGCGCGGCCTGTTGATAGATACTCAAGCGCTTGGATACTACTCTTAAAATCATACGTTTTGTCTATCACTGGCTTGATTGAGCCTGACTCATATAATTTTGCTAACTTTTTCAGCTGAGCACCACTCGATGACATGAATAGAAACCGATACATTGCGTTCATTTTTGCAGCCGTTTTGGTAACTTTTCTCGCTTGGAAAGCTAAAATTAAACGTACAAACTTGTTTAGGCCAAACTGTTTTGCAGTAATGCTATCAAGAGCTCCTGATATAGATACTACCCGACCACCATCTTTTAAAACTTTAAATGCGTTAAGTGTGTATTCGCCTCCTAAAGTATCAAACACAACATCAAACTTAGCACCTTCATCAAGGTAGTTGTGTTTGGTGTAATCGATAACCTTATCTGCGCCTAAATCCTTCACCAATTTAATATTTTTAGTGCTTGTGGTAGAGGTCACATTTGCCCCTAGATGTTTTGCAAGTTGAATGGCAATAGAGCCAACTCCTCCAGATCCAGCGTGTATTAAAATATTTTCTCCAGAGGATAGTTTTGCCACATCTACAAGCGCCTGATATGAGGTAAGACCAGCCAAAGGTATACTAGCTGATTCATCAAAGCTAAGATTTGAAGGAATGAGGGCTGCATCGTTGTCATTTGAAATCACATACTCTGCCATAGTTCCAACAAAGTCCTCTGCTATTCTTGAATATACTTTATCTCCAGCTTTGAAGTTTTTTACATTTTTTCCGACTTTTTCAACAATGCCGCTGACATCTCTTCCAATGCCCTTAGGAAATTGTATCTTTCCCATAGCCTTAAAGTCACCTCTAAGAATCTTATAATCAATTGGATTAAAGCTTGCAGAATGAGTTTTAATAAGTATTTGATTTTTACCAAAATTAGGAATAGGCACTTCTTGCACTTTTAAGCTTGTGCCTGCATCGCCATATTTTGTCATCATTAGTGATTTCATTTTTTATACCCTTATGTGTTGAATAAATTGTAAGATAGGTATTTTAGTGGTATATTACAAATATACAAGTACACATATTTTTAATACTACTATATAAAATCATACTAATATGAGTAAAAATATAAATAATGAATCTCCTACAACCGTTGCTATCAAGTTAATTGGCGGCAAATGGAAGCTTTGTATTCTATGGCATTTATCACAAAAAAAAATGCGTTTTGGTGAACTTCAAAGATCAATTGGGGGTATTACTCAGCAAATGCTTTCTAAGCAATTGAAGGAGATGGCAGAAGACAATCTTGTTAATCGTAAGGTTTATGAGGTTATCCCTCCAAAAGTAGAGTACTCATTAACCTCTTATGGAAAGTCAGGTATTCCAGTACTTACAAATCTTTGTGAATGGGCGAATAAGTAATCCTTCTAAAAAAGTCTAGCAGGCTCTTTTTCAGCGATATTAGGCAATTGATTTTTGTTTTCCATAGGCTCTATTGTTTGAATGTTACTTTTTAAAATTCTTTTATCGTTCGATCAACCCCCGAAAAACTAACGCCACTTAGCCTTGTCATTTCAAACTTCCAAGTTGCAATATCTTGTGCTGAAAAATCACTTAAGCTTGAATGCCCACAAGCCCTAGCTAAAACTTGCATTAACTCAACGCTAGAATTAAAATATCGCTCTAATTTCTCCGCGCCGTCTTGAATATTTAAACGCTTTCTGAGATCAGGGTTTTGAGTTGCTATGCCTACTGGACAGTTATTTGAATTACAAATGCGCGCAGCTATACAACCAACTGCTTGCATCGCTGAATTAGATAATGCAATTGCATCAGCTCCAAGTGCCATTGCCTTAACAAAATCCTCGGCCACCCTTAGTCCACCTGTAATAACGAGTGAAACATCTCTTCCAGTTCTTGAGTCTAAGTGTTTTCTTGCTCTAGCAAGGGCAGGAATAGTTGGTACAGAAATATGATCTCTAAAGATTAATGGAGCAGCTCCAGTACCTCCTCCCCTTCCATCTAAGATAATATAATCAGCACTTGATTCAAGAGCAAAATCAATATCATCTTCAATATGATTGGCTGACAACTTAAAACCAATAGGTATTCCACCAGACTTCTCCCTAATAGCATCCGCAAATTTTTTAAAATCATTTGGTGTTACTAGGTTTGAAAAGGTTGGAGGAGACACTGCATCTTGACCTTCATCAAGCCCTCTAACTAAAGCAATTTTTCCTTGCACTTTGGCCCCAGGTAGGTGGCCTCCAGTTCCAGTCTTTGCCCCCTGACCACCTTTAAAATGAAAGGCTTGAATATTTTCTGCATTTGAAAGCTTCCATCCAAATTGAGCTGAGCCCAATTCATATAAGTATCTAGCATTTTCAGATTTTTCTTCAGAAAGCATTCCACCCTCACCAGAACATATTCCAGTCCCCGCTAGATGAGCACCTCTTGCTAGTGCAATTTTTGCTTCCTCAGATAAAGCTCCAAAGCTCATATCAGAAACAAAAAGAGGAATAGCAAGTTTTAATGGTTTTTTAGCGCGCGGACCTATGATGACTGATGTTGATACACTTTTATTTTCCATCAGAGGTTTGCGAGCCATTTGAGCTGGCATTATTTGAATATCATCCCAATGAGGAAGGTCTTTTCTTGGGACGCCCATAGATCCAACTTCACCATGATGACCAATATTGTTTAGGCCATTTTTTGCCAACTCGTGGATTCTTGCAACCGTTGGCTCTTCAGGGGTTGGGATTGCAATTGAAATTGATTGACTTATTGTATTATTAGGCACTGCATCACCAATTTTTAAAGCCTTTAGCTTATTATGGCTTCCATCGCAAAATGGTGGGTTTGAGCTAGCCTTACATTGACACAAAAATAGAGTTTCATTTTTTTTTGCATCAATTTTTAAAGGCGATATATTGGTACCACGATGTGAACCGTCACAATAAGGTTGAGTTGATGATCGTCCACATCGGCACCATAAATAACTTTTTCCTGATTCTACCTCAACTTTAGCAGGCTCTTTTCCAGCGATAATAGGCAGTTCAACTTTATTTTCCATGGGAGTCTAGGATTTTTTGACGGTTATGTGCTTTGTTTAAATCAATCTCAGGACCATGCGGGACTACTCCAAATTTGTTTATAGATTCATGACTTCCATAGTAATGTTTTTTTATTTGCTCCATGTTTACAGTTGACTCAATTCCTGGCTGCTGATAAAGGTCTCTTAAATAATTTGAAAGACAAGGGTAATCAATAATTCTACGAACATTACACTTGAAGTGTCCCACATAAACTGGATCAAATCTAATCAGTGTTGTAAATAGCCTCCAGTCGGCTTCGGTTATTGCGTTACCAGTTAGATAGCGTTTTGACTCTAAAATGTCTTCTAGCCAATCCAAAGTTTCAAAAAGTGGAGTGATTGCTCTGTCATAAGCCTTTTGAGTTGTTGCAAAGCCGCAGCGATAAACACCATTGTTAACATCCTTATAGACTCTTTCATTAATTACATCAATTTCTTCACGCAATTTTTCTGGGTAATAATCTTGCTTATTTCCTGTAATATCATCAAAAGAAGAGTTCATCATTCTAATAATCTCTGAGGACTCATTATTAACGATTGTGTGATTTTTTTTATCCCATAATACTGGAACAGTAACTAAACGATTAAATTTTTTATCCGCTTTTTGGTATAGCTCATATAAATATTTAAACCCATATAGATGGTCTTCTGTAGAGCCAGGATATTCACCAAAGACCCAGCTTTCTACCGGCATCAATGGGTGAACAATGGATAATGAAATAAGCGACTCTAGTCCCTTTAGTTTTCTAAAGATAAGCGCTCTATGAGCCCACGGGCATGCATGCGAAATATAAAGATGATATCTATCAACCTCAGCTTTGAAGCCTCCAATACCTGAAATACCAGGACCTCCATCTTTAGTAATCCAATTTCTAAAGTTAGAGTCTGTTCGAATAAACTCACCATCTTTTACTTTCAACTTAACATTTTTCATAGTATCCCCTTAGAGTTTTTTATATATAAGCAACAACTTGATTTGCTGCTTCAATTTTTTTAGCTGTGCATAATTTTTTGAATACGTGGTTTAATAATGGTTGCCATAATAAGTCCTACAGTCAAGCCCAGTGGCAGGGCTGCGATAAAGGCAGACGTCCAAGCACTGAAGTAGACTGTTATATCAGCAGTTCCGACGTTAATTAAGGTGGTCATAGTTACCATGACCGATTCCATCACAAGGGCCATCATGACACCAATTACCAAATTAGTTTGCAACTTGGATAGATTCGGCAAAAGGCTGGTAACTAATTTTTCGAACAGAGTCATCATAATGATACCAATGGGTGCCATCACTAGCATAGATAGGGCAAAACTCTTTAACCATGCCAAGGCGAAACTATCACTCAAGCCAATATTCATGTAGGTCATTACCCCTGTTAGTGGACCACCAATAAACGTCATCATTGTTGCGATGATTGCTACTTTCTTCCATATTGGCGTTTTATTTGCACTTGTATTCATAGTAAATCCTTAGATATTTAACGACTTATTTGATAAAAGGTTTAGATCTAAAAGCCTTCCTTAAAGTCAAGGAAGGCTAATAAAAAAACTAATTAACTCTTTGCAGAATCACCTAACTGATCTCTATAAAAATAAAGAATATAGGCAGCTAAAACCCCAAGTATGACAGGAGCAAATGCTCCAGGCATGCTTAACGCAATGTGAGTAATAAAACCTCCAATCATGGTGCATACAAGAAGTGCCGCTCCAAAAACTTGTTTGTTTGGAAGCCATATCAATACAACTGCAGTAACTTCGATTAAACCTGTTACATACCTGAACCATTGACCCCATCCGATCATCTCATACATACCAACCATTTGCGCATCGCCCATAATTTTAAACGCGCCTGCACTTAAAAAGGCCAGCGACAAAAGAATTTTTACAAGTGGTATTAAATATTTATTTAATTTATTCATAATTTACTCCTATGATTTATAGAAAAAACTCTCTAAAAAGAGAGCCGTGTTATTTTTGATTAGTGCCTTTATTCAACCAGTGATGTGATTTTTAACGAAGCGTGATTAACGCCAGCATTCTTTCTACTTTCAATCATATTAGGCTCTTTTAATTGCTTATCCTCGATTGAATTCATTTCGACAACTGTATATACATTACTTTCGTTGCCCTTTTCATGACCATAGGCTAAAACTTTAACGTTATTTTTTTGTCTCGTAGCCTCATTAGATTCGAATGCTTTCTTCCAGATCTCGTAACCCTTAGTCACTTCAAAGTTTGATATTACTTTCATATATCCCCTAATTTTTTATTAATAGCCCTCAAAAAGAGGGCTACGCTATATTTACTTACTTTGAGTCACCAAACATCGCCTCTTTGTCAGCATCAGTTTTTGCCTCATATTGCTCTGGCGTTAGCTCATGCCAACCAATACAATCTCCAGTTGGTGATCTACCGCATCCACACGTACCATTTTCTTTTTTAACGTTATCCATTGTTTTTTCCTTTAATATTATAAAAACCAGATTATGATTATCAGTTCTGGCGGACTAACTAAAGAAGATGCCTGCGCGCATGAATAGCATCAAATCGTGTTAATTCTTTATTTTATTATTATTTATTGTTTCTAATAAATAAACAATATAGTAAAATATTAAAACAGTGTTTTTGTATGTAAACAATAAAATAAGCTATGGATTTAAATAAATTATTAATTTTTGCAAGAATAGTGGAGCATAAAAGCTTCACTAAAGCTGCGCAACTTCTAGGTATGGATAAATCCACTATCAGTACAAAACTCTCACAGTTAGAAAGTCATCTAGGTGTTCGGTTGTTAAATAGAAGCACTCGAACGATTACACTGACTGAGTCTGGTGCAAAATACTATGAATATTGTAAGCAGGTAGTTGAAATAGCAGAGGAGGCTGATAGATTTTCATCGTCTTTGGGGGTTGAGGTGTCAGGTACTCTTCGAATTTCAGCTACAAATACTTTTTCTCAAACATTAATCGAGTCAGCAATAAAACCATTTATGGATACGCACCCAAAGATTAGTGTTGAATTGGTTATTGAAAATCGAACCACTGACTTTTATAAAGATAACATTGATGTAGCATTGAGATTGGCAATTGGGCCTTTAGAAGACTCATCTTTAATTGCAATAAAAATTTTTACTGGAGATATTGGACTTTATTGCTCCCCATCCTTTATAAAAGAGAATGGAATAATTCATAATTTCGATCAAATTGATCACGCAAATATGCTTGATCTTAATGTGCCTGGAAGACCTAAAATAACAGTTTCAAAGAATGGTATTTCACACACAATTCCCAATAAAAATAATCGGTTTAAAGTAAACGATGGACAGGTTATTAAGGAGGCTGCTATTGCCGGTATTGGTATTTGTTTTTTACCAAAAAATAGCGCATCTAACGCAGTAAAAAATAAAGAACTTGTGGAGATTTTTTCAGACTGGAAAATTGAGCCAGTCTCGGTTTATGCGGTCTATGCAAGTAGAGAGTGGATGCCTGAAAAACTTCGCGTATTTTTAAAATACTTAAAAGAGCTTGATAAAAATTTATTGAAATAGTTAGCTTCTAATTAAATAATTATTTTTTATATATAATAAAAATTTTAAATTACTAAATAAACTAATGAAAACAGTTTTACATGTCGGTTGTGGTCCCCAAAAAAAATCTAATATTAATGGATTTAATAACGATAACTGGAAAGAAATTAGGTTTGATATTGATGAAAAAGTTAATCCAGATATAGTTGGAACTTTA
>JACNFO010000032.1 GCA_014384565.1 Candidatus Pseudothioglobus aerophilus | reverse complement strand
GTGACGTTTGCCTTGGCGCACGATTAATTGAAGATTTAAAACGAGCATTACCTAGCCCATGAAAACCTCCTTTTGCAACCAAAAGATCTTGCTTATGAACTATAATTTCGCCGATTACTTCATCCGTTGAGAGGTCAATTATTTTGGTTCCAAGTGGGACTTCGACATACATATCAATAGCTGACTTCCCTCTTCGGTCACTTCCCTCTCCAGGTAGGCCATTTTTAGCTCTATATAAACGGTTATAACGAAATTCGCTTAATGTATTAAGTCCCTCTTGACCACGGAAAAAAATACTACCGCCATCACCCCCATCACCCCCATCTGGACCACCATCTGGAATATATTTTTCACGTCGAAAGCTGAGGCAACCTCTACCACCTTTACCAGCTTCAACCATAACACTTGCAGAGTCAACAAATCTCATAATTTATACGATTAATAATTTAATTAATAGCTTGCACCAAAAAAAATGAATCAATCTAAAACAAAATAGATGCAATAGAAGTTAAGTGATAAAGCTATAATATCAGTCAATTATTATACCTTTTTTCTTATCTAAAGCCCTCTTCAAGATAAGCAAAAGTATTCCATTTGAATTATTTAATCATAGACTTTGTTTACTATTATTTATGAAAATAAAAGCTCAATTAAAAAATATAACGAAATAGTCAAATGAATAGATTTGTATATACAGTTTTAATTATTCTAAGTTTGCCTTTTGCTCTTTTAAGGATTCTTTTAAGAGATGCTAAAAACTCTAATTGGATCCGTAAACTAAAAAATCAATTAGGCTTTGTACCTAAAATTCCAGGCAAGGTTATTTGGTTACATTGCGTATCTGT
Organism: Candidatus Pseudothioglobus aerophilus; assembly: GCA_014384565.1. Classification (GTDB taxonomy): domain Bacteria; phylum Pseudomonadota; class Gammaproteobacteria; order PS1; family Pseudothioglobaceae; genus Pseudothioglobus; species Pseudothioglobus aerophilus. Next base: position 9,717 of record JACNFO010000032.1, on the reverse strand, counting down.
TGGAGAGTTTAATGCAGCCAAACCTCTAATCGACATGATATTTATTAATTTTCCTCTTCATCAAATTGTTATCTCAACCACAACTATTACAGGATCTGAGGCTGTTGAAAAGTACTATAAGAGCCAAGTCATTCATTGTTTTTTTCCTTTTGATGTTCCCTTTATAGTTAGTTCATTTCTAAAAAAAATTAAACCCGTTGCTTGTATTCTTTTAGAAACAGAAATTTGGCCAAATTTAATTACTAAACTTAAACATAAAAATATTCCTGTAATGCTTGTTAATGCAAGATTATCAAAAAAGTCTTATAAAAAATATAAAAAATTCTCCCCTAAGCTAATTAATATGACTCTAAATAACTTAAGCTTAATATGCTCTCAGAATGAAAGCTCATCAAAACGCCTCATCTCACTTGGGGCTAATAATAATATTATTACTACTGGAAGCTTAAAGTTTGATTCCAATGAACCTAATAATTCAGAAACTATTCAAGCATTAAAAAATATAACTGGAGATCGAAAAATTGTTGTTTTTGCCAGTACAAGGAAAGGTGAAGAGTTTCAAATAATCAAAAGCTATCTCAAGCTTAAAAGTAAATTCAATGCACTTCTTATTATCGTACCAAGGCATCCAGAACGATTTAATGAAGTTTTTAGTATGGCTAACGAAACTGGTCTTAATGTTAAAAGAAGGTCATTAGGTGGTCATTGTGAGCAAGATACAGACATACTAATTGGAGATAGTATGGGTGAAATGATGTCTTATTTAAACATAAGTGACATTGCATTTATTGGCGGAAGCCTGACAAATAATGGTGGTCAAAATATGCTTGAAGCTGCATCACTTTCAAAACCTATTATTTTTGGTCCAAGCGTATTTAATTTTGAAGAAATCTCGAAGAGGCTTTTAGATGACGGATCTGCTATACAAGTACGTAACGCCGAAGAATTAATGAAAACTATATCTGAACTGCTTTTAGATGACGAAAAGAGAAGACTAATTGGAGAAAGCGCTAAAACAACTTTTGAAAATAATCGCGGCGCAACGACTAAAATATTTAATGCAATCGCACCGCATATTAAAAATATTTAAAGAAGACTCTTAAGCACCCTCCTTCATATAGATTTCACTATCATTATCTAAGAATTCTTCAGACTTTTTATCCATTTCGATTTGAATTTCCTGAATTTTTTTAACTTCTTTGGCATCCAAGCCTTTAATGTCTTGAGAAATCTTCATAGAACAAAACTTAGGGCCACACATTGAACAAAAGTGTGCAGTTTTTGCCGCTTGTTTTGGAAGGGTTTCGTCATGAAAACTTCGAGCAGTATCAGGATCTAAACCAAGATTAAATTGATCTTCCCACCTAAATTCAAAACGAGCTTTTGAAAGAGCATTATCTCTGATTTGAGCCCCAGGATGCCCCTTGGCTAAATCAGCAGCATGTGCTGCAATTTTATAAGTAATAATTCCTGTTTTAACATCATCTTGATTTGGAAGCCCTAAGTGCTCTTTAGGAGTCACATAACAAAGCATTGCACAGCCATACCAGCCAATTTGAGCAGCTCCAATCGCTGAAGTAATATGGTCATAACCAGGAGCTATATCAGTAGTAAGTGGGCCAAGTGTATAGAAAGGTGCTTCACCACACTCTTCCAGCTGCTTTTCCATATTGTCTTTAATCATATGCATTGGCACATGACCAGGGCCCTCAATAAATGTTTGAACATCATGCTTCCAAGCTATTTTTGTTAATTCACCTAAGGTCTCAAGCTCACCAAACTGGGCAGCATCATTAGCATCTGCAATCGAGCCAGGTCTTAAGCCATCGCCTAAAGAAAAGGTCACGTCATAGGCCTTCATGATTTCACAGATATCTTCAAAATGCGTATAAAGAAAACTCTCAGTATGGTGAGCAAGACACCACTTAGCCATAATTGATCCACCTCTTGATACAATACCTGTAACTCTATTCATAGTTAAAGGGACATACTTAAGACGCACGCCAGCATGGATAGTAAAGTAGTCAACCCCTTGCTCTGCTTGCTCAATTAGAGTATCTCTGAACACTTCCCAAGTTAAATCTTCAGCAACTCCTTTTACTTTTTCAAGTGCTTGATAGATAGGAACAGTTCCAACAGGAACAGGCGAATTGCGAATAATCCATTCGCGAGTTTCATGAATATTTTTTCCCGTAGAAAGATCCATAATAGTATCAGACCCCCACCGAACGCCCCAAACCATCTTTCCAACCTCTTCGTCAATTGACGAGCCTAAAGCTGAATTACCAATGTTTCCATTTATCTTAACTAGAAAGTTTCTACCAACAATCATGGGCTCCGTTTCTGGATGATTAATATTATTAGGAATAATTGCACGGCCTCTAGCAACCTCATCCCTTACAAATTCAGGGGTAATAATTTTAGGAGTTGCAGCCCCAAAGCTTTCACCTTTGTGTTGTCCAACTTGATCTTTATACTCCTGCCAAAGACAATTTTCTCTAATAGCAATGTATTCCATTTCTGGGGTAATAATGCCTTTCCTAGCATAGTGCATCTGAGTAACATTTTTTCCTTTCTTTGCTTTTCTTGGTGCCTTTAAATGTTCAAATCGAAGCTCATCAAGATCTTTATTACCAAGCCTCTCATTGGCAAATTTCGAGCTAACGCCATCAAGAATCTCGGTATCATCACGCTCTTCTATCCACTTCGAACGGAGTGACTCAAGCCCCTCTCGATAACTGATCGTTTTACTAGGATCTGTATAAGGTCCAGAAGTATCATAAACGTGAATTGGATCATTTTTTTCGGCAAGATCACCAATGGTATCAGTGAGTTTGATTTGCCTCATTGGGACTCTAATATCGTCACGTGAACCCTTGACATAAACCTTAGTTGAGTTAGGGAAAGGCTTAATAAACGCCTCATTAATACTTGATAGACTAGTAAGTGTTTCGGATGATTGCTTCATTATTGTATAATTTGGTTAATGTAACTTGAGAAAAGAAAATGTCCATTTTAACTCATCGACCAAGAAGATTGAGGAAACACGAATTTAATCGTTCATTAATTCGTGAAAATTCTTTAAGTGTAAGTGACCTTATATATCCTTTATTCATTATTGAAGGTGAAAATAAAAAAGAAAAAATTGATTCAATGCCTGGAATTGAAAGACTTAGTATTGACCAATTATTGATTGAGGCCAAGGAAATTGTTGATTTAAAAATTCAAGCGATTGCTTTGTTTCCAGTAATTTCTCCTGATAAAAAGACGCTCGAAGCTGAAGAATCTTATAACTCTGATGGACTTATTCAAAAGGCAGTTAGGGCACTTAAAAGAAACTTTCCGGAACTTGCAGTTATTACAGATGTGGCATTAGACCCTTTTACAAGCCATGGCCTAGATGGCGTTATTGATAGTAATGGATACGTTCTTAATGATGAAACTGTTCACATTTTAGTTAAACAAGCGCTGTCCCATGCACAAGCTGGAGCAGATATTGTTGCCCCTTCAGACATGATGGATGGGAGAATTGGAGCGATTCGTTTTGGGTTAGAAGAGCAAGGTTTTATTCACACAAATATACTTGCGTACTCTGCCAAATATGCCTCTTCTTTTTATGGTCCATTTAGGGATGCTGTAGGCTCATCCAAGAACCTAGGCAAGTCTGATAAAAAAACTTTCCAGATGGATCCTGGAAATTCTGACGAAGCAATTCGTGAGGTAGAGCTTGATATTTCAGAAGGCGCTGACATGGTTATGATTAAACCAGGCTTGCCTTATCTTGATGTAGTCTCTAAAGTAAAACAGACCTTTGGTGTACCAACTTTCGCTTACCATGTTAGTGGCGAGTATGCAATGCTTAAAGCGGCTAGTCAAAATAAATGGATTGACGAGAAATCAACAGTACTTGAAACGCTTCTCTGCTTTAAAAGAGCTGGAGCAGATGCTGTTCTAACCTACTATGCCAAAGATGCGGCTAAATGGATGCAAGATTAATTATCAATATTTATTATAAAAACTTTATAAATTCTTAAGCTTAATGAAATAGAAGATACAGATGAACCAAAAAATAGCTTTTTACTTGCTTTCAATCATTGCAATATTTTTTATTGGTTATAACTATTCACAGTTCAATATAGAGCCAGTAAAGCCTGAAATTATTACTATCAATAATAGCGACGAGATTGAAGCATATAAATCAGATAAATTAAGCCTTCAGCTGCAACTAGAAGAACTTAATAATCAACTTATACTTGCACTTGACGAACTCAAATCCACCTCTCAAAAACTCAACCTTTCTGCCAGCAAATCCCAGGTTATTGAAGAAGAGTTAAGTAAAATTCAAAACGCATTCAATCTAAGTGACTCATCACTCAAAAAAAGTAACGCTAAGCTTTTAGAAAATGAAAAAACTTTAAAAGAGTTAGAAAAAGCATTATCAGATGCTGAGCTGGATATTGAACTAATTAAATTTGATCTTGAAATTGCGGAGGCTAATCTTCGAGCGAACTAAGAAATTAATTTATATTTTTAAGAATAATATTTAGCTATTTGAGATAGATCTTCACGCGGAGTTCTGTAACTATTAATTACTTGAGTTTTATCTTCATAGCCAATCGCCATTCCGCAAAGAACAATTTTATCCTTATAGTCTGGAAATTCCCCTCTAACAATCTCAGGATACTCGCCAAGAGCTGCTTGCGGACAAGTTGCTAATCCATGCTCGACCGCTGAAAGCATAATAGATTGGATAAACATACCATAATCCATATAAGAGCCCTTCTCCATCGACTTATCAATAAAAAAAAGTAGAATAACAGGGGCATTGAATGCCTGATAATTTAACGCCCATTGATCAAGCTGTCTTTGCTTATCTTCTCTCTTAATATCTAAATTTGAATACATTAATAAACCGCACTCTTTTCTTCTTTGCTTGTACTCACCCAACCACTCATCAGGGTAGTACTTATAATCCATAGCGCCTTTCTTACCACCTCGAAAGGCTTTTTCAAGCTTACTACATAGTCTATCTTTACTCTCACCTGTTACAACAGCGACTTGCCAGGGCTGTGTATTTACCCCAGATGGGGCTGTTTTTGCTTGATTAATAATTTCATTAATAATACTGATAGAAACATCTTTATCTAAAAATGCTCTTGTTGATTTTCGTTCAGCTAAAGCGGTTTTTACATCCATCAGTTACTCCATTATGTTAAATATAATTATCAAATCCAAAAATTTAAATACATTTACCCTAAATAGCTCTAGGCTTGGCATAAAGAACTATTATATTTCCAAATATTATTAATATAACGCCAATTAATCCTGTCCAGCTCCAAACATAATCTTCAAATAAAGTTGACAGAAGTAAAGCAATCGTTGGAGTAAAAATATTGACGTACGAAGCCTTATCAGCACCAATATTTCCTACAAGTTTTAGATAGACGCCAAACCCAATTGCTGAGGCCACTACAGATAAATAAATGAGAGATGTAACATAAGTATAGCTGGTATCAAAGCTAAAACTAATATCACTAAAAGATATGTAAGTAACAAGGATAAGTGATCCATATAGCATACTGAAAGCATTACTTTGAATTAGGGGGATTTTTCTGGCTTGCATTTGACCAGAGAGTAGCATCCCAATTGACGCAAAGAAAGTTGCAAGAAGCATCCAAAGAAAGCCCTTTACAATTCCTGAATCTAATGACCACTCAGTGCTACTTATCTCATTTGAAAATATAATTGATAACCCTGCAATACCAACTATTGCACCCAATAATATTGGGAATCTAATTGGTTTTTTAAAAAAAATAAAACCATTAAAAACAGTAAATAAAGTAAGCGTTGAAAAAATAAGGCAAACCACTCCAGTTGTTAAATAGGAGGTGCCAAAGTAGGCACAAATATAATTAATACAAAATAGAAAAAATCCTAATAAAAGCCAGTTTACGTGTTCTCGCCATGGATAAGAAAGCTTTAGACCTCGAGCGAAGCACCAAATAAATAGCAAAAGGGATGCGAGCAAAAAACGCCATACTATTGAAACCTGTGGAGCCACATCACCCAACTGAAAACTTATAGCAAACCAGGATGAGCCCCATGCAAGGAGAACTATAATGTATAGGAATGCATTCATGTTTTATCGATTTATAGCTAGGTATGAAAAGACTATTGGACTCTATTTTTAATCAAATCATCGACAACACCCGGTTCAGATAATGTTGATGTATCTCCGAGCTCTGCATAATCATCTTCTGCAATTTTCCTCAGGATACGTCTCATAATTTTTCCGGACCTTGTCTTTGGAAGACCTTGTGCAAATTGAATTTTATCTACCGTTGCGATTGGGCCTATTTCTTTTCTAACTAAAGCTACTAGATCTTTTTTAAGTTCCTCAGTGCCTGTAATACCTGTCATTAAAGAGACATAAGCATAAATACCTTGGCCTTTTATATCATGTGGCATACCAACTACTGCAGACTCACTTACATCGCCATGAAGAACTAAGGCAGATTCAATTTCAGCCGTACCTAGTCGGTGTCCAGATATATTTAAAACATCATCGACTCTTCCAGTAATCCAATAATAACCATCAGCGTCTCGCTTTACTCCATCTCCTGCAAAATATTTACCTGGGTATGTCATAAAGTAAGCCTCCATAAATCGCTCATGGTTGTTATATAAAGTTCTCATTTGACCTGGCCAAGATCTTGCTATAACAAGAACACCTGATGCCTCACCCTCTAAAAGTTCTCCACTCTCACTAAGAACTTGTGGTTCTACACCAAAGAATGGCATAGTTGCAGAGCCTGGCTTTAGAGCTGTTGCAAAGGGCATTGGTGTAATCATATGACCACCTGTTTCTGTCTGCCACCAGGTATCCACAACTGGGCATCTCTCCTCGCCAACAATACTGTAATACCACTCCCAAGCTTCAGGATTAATCGGCTCCCCAACAGTTCCTAAAATTTTTAAACTAGCCCTAGAGGTTTTTTGAACATGCTCATTTCCAGCACCCATCAAAGCCCTAATAGCAGTAGGCGCTGTGTAAAAAATATTTACTTTATGTTTATCAATCACCTGCCAAAATCTTGAGGCATCTGGGTAATTAGGAATGCCCTCAAACATCAAGGTAGTTGCTCCATTAGCTAGCGGTCCATAAACTATATATGAGTGACCAGTTACCCACCCAACATCAGCAGTGCACCAGTAAATATCTCCCTCTTGATAATCAAAAGTATATTTATGAGTCATTGCAGCGTATAACAAATACCCTCCAGAGGTATGAAGAACGCCCTTTGGTTTTCCAGTTGAGCCAGAAGTATAAAGAATAAATAACGGGGTCTCGGCATCAAACATCTCGCAAGGAAAGTCTGTTGAAGCATTTTCAATAAGCTCGTGATACCATACATCTCTATCACCCCAAGTAACTTCTCCACCTGTTTTCTCTACAACAACAATATGCTCAACACAGCCACATTCTTTCGTTGCAATATCGACATTGGCTTTTAAAGGAATTGACTTTCCACCACGAACTCCCTCATCAGAAGTAATTACTAGCTTGCACTCACTATCAAGAATTCGATCTCTCAAAGCATCTGGCGAAAACCCTCCAAAAACTACTGAATGAATTGCACCAAGCCTTGCGCATGCAAGCATGGCAACGGTAGCTTCAACGATCATAGGCATATACAAACAAATACGATCACCTTTTACAACACCTAAATCCTTCATTCCATTAGCAAATTTACAAACTTTTTCGTGTAGTTCTTTATAGGTTATTGATTCACTTGAATTAGGATCATCTCCCTCCCAAATAATTGCAACCTGGTCAGCGCGTTCGGGCAGATGACGATCTAAACAGTTGTATGACACATTTAAAGTTGCGCCCTCAAACCAAACAATTTTTCCTTTAGAAAAATCAACATCTGAGACCCTTTCCCATTTCTTTTCCCAGTCAATAAATTTGTCAGCCTGTTCAGCCCAAAATTCATCAGGGTTTGAAATAGAATAATCATACATAGACTGATAACTCTCAGCATTGATTAATGGCTTTCTATTGCTTTGCATAATAGGATATTGCATTTAATTTCCTCAATGTTCAATTTGTTTAAAAACCATGTTACCAAAGTCAATGATTATAAAAATAGTTAAATATATTGAATTGGCCAAAAAAAAAATGACGCAGTGCGTCATTTTTTATTAGCTCTTAGAAGTCTTACTTATTCATCAACTTCTTTAACTGCTAGATCATCAGATTCAGCTTCTGAATCTAGCTTTACATCTGAAAGCTCTGCTGCAACTTCACTTGCCTTAGCTTCTTGAGCAAGTCTATCATGAGCATTAAGCTCTTCTTCCATTGCATACTCTTCAGTCAAAATTGAGCTATCAATCAAACCAGCTTCAATTTCTCTAAGAGCCACTACTGTAGGCTTATCTTTACCAACATCTAAAGTTGACCTAAACCCACCAGAATTTAACTGGTGCGCTCGCTTTGCAGCAACTAGAACTAATTCAAATCTATTCTCTACCTTATCTAAACACTCCTCTACTGTTACTCTTGCCATAATCTTAGTTAACCTATTTTGATCAGATGATAAAATAAAGCAATTTTACTTTAATATGCCTAGCATGGAAAGACTTATTGTACTTGATACTGAGACAACTGGAATTCGGCCAGAAGAGGGGCATCGCATCATTGAAATTGGAGCAGTACAAATATTAAATAGAGAAATAACAAACACTGAATTTCACAAATATGTTCAACCTAACAGGCCAGTTGGGGACTCAGTCAATATTCATGGTATTACAGATAAGTTCTTAATAAATAAACCGCAATTTGATAAAGTTTCAAATGAATTACTATCTTTTATTAAAGGGGCAACTTTAATCATTCATAACGCGCCATTTGATCTAGGATTTTTGAATAATGAATTAAAAATAAATGGTATCGATAAAAAGATAGAAGATAGTTGTCAAATCATAGATACTCTAGAACTATCTAAAGAGCAGCGTCCAGGCACTATGCACAATCTAGATGCATTATGTAGACGTTTCGGAGTTGATACAAGTGCTAGAACACGGCATGGAGCTTTACTAGATGCACAGATTCTTGCTCAAGTATATCTTGCAATGACTGGAGGGCAATCAATATTGTTTCAAGAAAGCTCAAGCATTGAATCCCAGATCAGTGATCCAGCAATTATCAAAAATAATATTGCCAATAAAGATAATATCAAAGTAATCTACGCAAATAAAAAGGAAACTGACCTTCACGATAACTACTTTAAATAGCAAGTAAATAGTGCAAATAAAATAGATTAAATATGGCTCAAAATAGGCATTGACTAACAATCCTATCACAGTATAATTACTCACCTTCGGAGTGTGGCGCAGTCTGGTAGCGTATCTGGTTTGGGACCAGGTGGTCAGAGGTTCGAATCCTCTCACTCCGACCAAATTTTATAATTAAAGTGCAAGCCTAGACTTTATTAAAGCAAAGTTATTGCGCCCATAGCTCAGCTGGATAGAGCAACGGCCTTCTAAGCCGTAGGTCATACGTTCGAATCGTATTGGGCGCACCACTTTTTAGATATTATGGCGGGAATAGCTCAGTTGGTAGAGCCCCGGATTGTGATTCCGGTTGTCGCGGGTTCGAGCCCCGTTTCTCGCCCCATTACACACCCTATTGCGATAGGGTTTCTTAAAGTTTTC
>JACNFO010000009.1 GCA_014384565.1 Candidatus Pseudothioglobus aerophilus | reverse complement strand
TTGGCTCCCCGACCTGGGCTCGAACCAGGGACACACGGATTAACAGTCCGTTGCTCTACCAACTGAGCTATCAGGGAATAGCGTGAGATTATAACGAGCTATGAATTTTGAGTCAATCAAATCTTTGCTTTTATAGCCTCAACTTGGCGATTTATTTTTTCACTTATTTTATTGAATCCTTTAGTGCTTCTCCAAACTCAGAACAAGATAGTAAAGTAGCTCCATCTATAAGCCTCTCCAAGTCATATGTAACAGTTCTTTTTTGAATTGTTGTAGCCATTGCATGAAGAATCAAATCAGCAGCCTCTGTCCACCCCATATGTCTAAGCATCATCTCTGCAGATAAAATCATAGACCCAGGATTCACCTTATCTTGACCCGCGTATTTAGGAGCAGTTCCATGAGTAGCCTCAAACACTGAAATATCATCAGAAAGGTTCGCTCCAGGAGCAATACCAATACCACCGACCTGGGCTGCTAAAGCATCAGATATATAGTCACCATTAAGATTTAAAGTTGCGATAACTGAATACTCATCAGGTCTTAAAAGTATTTGCTGGAGGAACGCATCAGCAATTGAATCTTTAATAATAATTTCTTTACCCGTATTTGGATTAGTAAAGCTACACCATGGACCACCATCAATTTCTTTTGCACCAAACTCATCTTTAGCAAGCTGATAAGCACAATCTCTAAATAACCCCTCTGTAAACTTCATAATATTGCCTTTATGGACAATTGTCACAGATGGCTTATCATTATCAATCGCGTACTGAATAGCAGCCCTTACGAGCCTTGAAGTTCCCTCAATTGATACAGGCTTGATACCGATACCAGATGTTTCAGGAAAACGAATTTTAGTTGCGCCCATTTCTTTTTGAAGAAACTCAATTACTTTCTTTACTTCCTTTGAACCTTGCGGAAATTCAATGCCCGCATAGATGTCCTCAGAGTTCTCTCTAAAGATTACCATATCAATCTTTTCAGGAGCCCTAACTGGAGATGGAGTGCCAGCAAAATACTGAACAGGGCGAAGACATATATATAGATCTAAAATCTGCCTTATCGCTACATTAAGTGATCTCATACCGCCCCCAACTGGTGTCGTTAATGGTCCTTTTATATTAACAACAAATTCTTTAATTGCATCCACTGTCTCCTCTGGCAAGTACTCACCATAGATACTGTCTGCTTTTTCACCTGCAAAAATCTCCATCCATTGAATCTCTCTTTCACCGTTATATGCTTTTTTGACAACAGCGTCTACAACATCGAGCATTACAGGAGTAATATCAACACCAATTCCATCACCTTCTATATATGTAACGATTGGTTTATTAGGAACAACGAGAACGTTATCCTTTATTGAGATTGCCTCTCCAGAAGTTGGAACTGTGATATTTTTATAGGTCATTAAGATTTTTTTGTTTAGAATTTAAGACGCATTATTATACCGTCTTCTTTCTGATTTGGGTGTTTTGAGTTATTCATATAGTAATTTTTTCTTAGTGAAATCTCCTCAAACCCATGTTTCAAATAAAAAGCGATGGCGGCCTGATTACTCACTCTTACCTCTAATATAAGCTGACTAATCATTCTATCTTTGAGCTCCTTAATAAGATAATGAAGCAGTTTATTGCCATACCCTTTTCCTTGAAAAGCTTTATTGATACTAATATTTAAGATATCAGCAGTATCGAGTGCGGGCATAGCCATCAAAAAACCAATAATTTGATTTTTAATGCTAATTGAGTAGCATAAATTAGTTGGATTTAGAATACTTTCAATAAGCTGGTTTTTAGACCAAGGATTATGAGAGTTTTGTTGCTCTATTGGTACTATAGAGTCGATATCATTTCGACTAAGTCTGTTATAGGAAATACTGATAAGCTTTATTGTCGGTTTCGTTTTTGTAGTAATACCCGAGCTCATCAAACTTTGCCTCTAGCTCTTTTATATCCTCGACCTGAAGTCCAATTAAAACCCTTCCATAGTCTGCACCATGATTACGATAATGAAAAAGAGAGATATTCCATTCTGTCTTAACTTTTTTAAGAAAACTTAAAAGTGCGCCTGGGCGTTCAGGAAATTCAAATCTGTAGATAGCCTCGTTTTTCGCATTTGCATGACCGCCAACCATGTACCTGATGTGGGTTATTGCCATTGAGTTGTCACTCATATCAAATACTTCAAAAGAGTTACTTAGTCTTGCAATAAGCGCTTGTTTTTCAGATTCACCTTTAGTTAGCTTGATGCCTACAAAAATATGCGCATCTTTCTTTGCGGAATATCGATAATTAAATTCAGTAACTGCATTGTTATCTAATAACTCACAAAACCTTAAAAAACTGCCTGGTTCTTCGGGAATAGTAACTGCAACTATAGCCTCATTAACTTCACCTAAGTCAGCTCTTTCGGCAATATACCTAAGTCTATCAAAGTTGACATTAGAGCCAGATACAATTGAAACAATATTTTTATTTTTAAGGTTATGCTCTAGGATATATTTTTTAACGCCTGCTGTTGCAAGAGCTCCTGCGGGCTCTGAGATTGAACGAACGTCCTCATAGATATCTTTAATAGCGGCGCACATTTCATCGTTGCTGACCAAAATGACATCATCAACGCATTCTTTTGCAATCTCAAATGGAAGTTCACCAATTTGTTTGACAGCAACGCCATCAGCAAAACGTCCGACATCGTCAAGTACAACTCTTTCATTAGCCTCTAATGCTTTAAAAAGCGTTGGCGAGTCAACAGGCTCCACTCCGATTACTTTAATGTGTGGAGCATAATGCTTAATATAGCTTGCCATTCCCGAGATAAGCCCGCCACCGCCAACAGGAGAGAAGACATAGTCTATTTGATCAAGCTGAGTTAAGATTTCTTTTGCAACAGTTGCCTGTCCTGCAATAACCTCAAAATCATCATAAGGACTTATAAAACATAAATCTTTCTCAGATTCTAACTTTTTAGCATGGACAAATGCATCATCATAGACATCTCCATAGAGAATAACTTCTGCTCCTAATTCTTGAACTGCCCGAACTTTAATTTGTGGGGTACTAGTAGGCATAACGATTATTGCCTTTATGTTTAATTTACTCGCGCCAAGAGCAACCCCTTGCGCGTGATTTCCAGCAGATGAGGCGATCACACCTTTGGTTTTCTGCGCATCGCTCATTGAGCTCATTTTTTGATAAGCACCACGAAGTTTAAATGAGTGAATAATCTGATCATCTTCACGTTTTAAGAAAATGTGGTTATCAAATTTTTTACTCAATTGCGTTGCGATTGATAGAGGCGACACTTTGGCAACTTCATATACAGAACTGTTGTCAGCCAACTTAACGATTGCACTCATAGAGCTCCTTTATATAATCTACGCTTACCAATGTATGAGTGGTTGGCGTTCCATTTACTATCTGAAAAGGTTGATCGTCCTCACCTAAATGGTCAAGAACAACTAAAGCACCCTTAAAGTTTTTCGTATAAGTATACTCGTTAAGAGTAATTACTGTCTTTAGACCTGCAGAAGTTGCCGACTGAAAACCAATTTCTGAGTCCTCAATAACAATACATTCGCTGCATTCTAAATTCATTTTATCAAGAACATAATCATAAATATCAGAAGCTGGCTTTTTTTTATCAACAATATCACCAGCTGCTACAACTGCAAAATTTTCTAACGCATCATTTCCAAGAGTTGACTCTAGGATCGCCTTAACATTATCAAATGAGGTTGTGGTTGCTATTGCTAACTTCAAACTATGGTTGTGAGCATCGTTAATAAGCCTTTCTACGCCAATCCGAAGCGAAATAAAACCTTTAGATATTGTGCTAATAAAAATCTCAGTCTTTTTATTATGGATATTAACGATATCACTCTCGCTTAATGGCCATTTTAGTTTTGGATTATAGTTATTAAGATAGAAAGACAATCTTTCTTTACCTCCACTTACTGATAAAAGTTCCCCATATAAAGCACTATCCCAATACCAATCTAGCTCATAAAAATCAAAAGCCTCATTGAATGCCTTAAGATGGCCATCATGCTCTGTATTAGCAATAGTTCCATCCACATCAAATATTATTGCTTTAAGGGTCATAATAAATATAATTAAATAGGCCAATTTGAAAAAAATCATTGCTATTTTAAGCAATTTTTGGTAAAAACTACTTTTTTTTACAAACTAACTCAAATGACTTCTGAACCAAACTTTGATGAAATCCCAGCTTACATTCCAAAAAAGAGTGAAGACTTTATGTCAGCCGGTCAGCTTAAGCACTTTATCCATAAGCTTAATGTCTGGAGAGAGCAATTAGTTTTCGAGGCCGAAACGACTATTAATCATATCCAGGAAGACTCCACTCCAGTTGCTGATATTAATGACAGAGCTACTATTGAAGAAGAGTTTGCGCTTGAGTTAAGGACTAGGGATCGTGAAAGAAAACTTATCAATAAAATTGATAAGACACTTCACTTGATAGATACTGGTGATTATGGATATTGCAAAACTTGTGGTATCGAAATTGCCCTCAATCGCTTAGAGGCTCGCCCAACTGCTGATCAATGTATTGACTGCAAGACAGTAGAAGAAAGAAAAGAAATTTAGTAAATCTTTAGAAGTGCTGATATGATTTGCCATGGCCATCATAGCCCTTAATTTTTAGTTTCTTGGAGTCATTAATAACCCCTATCTTTGTAACTCTTATTTTACAAATTTTAGCTATTTTCATTATCTCTGAATGAAAACTCTCAGGCGCTGTAAAGCATAATTCATAGTCATCGCCTCCGCAAACTACTAATGACCAATCATCATTATCTGCAATATAATTAGCCATTGATTGGCTTAAGGGGAGTTTTTGAACATCAATCATTGCCCCAACTCTTGAGGCTTTTATGATATGAGATAAATCTTGCTCAAGCCCATCAGATATATCGACACATGAGCTTGCTATTCCGTTTATAGCGATACCAAGTTCAAGTCTTGGTATTGGTTTATTAAGCCTTATCATTTCTGCTTTATGAGGTTTTTCAGCCTCATTAATTTTTTTTAGACAGAGCGCAGCATCACCAATATCGCCTGAAACATATATGTTGTCACCGTTCATAGCGCCCGATCTCTTAATCGCTTTTGATTTTTCAACAATCCCCATCATAGTAATAGTTATATTAAGAGCACCTCTAGTAGTATCACCCCCAATTAAGCTCACATTATATTTTTTAGATGCCTTTTTGAGAGACTTAGAAAAATGCTCCAACCAAGTCTCATCTAATTTAGGGAGAGTTATTGCAAGTGTGAAGTATTTTGCGGTCGCGCCCATTGCTGCAATATCACTTAAATTAACTGCTAACGATTTATAAGCTATGTCTTCAGGTGTGGTGTCTTTAAAAAAGTGAACGCCTTCTGAAAGTGTATCTGTTGTGGTAACTAATTGATAGCCTGAATCAAGATCAAAAATACCTGCATCATCACCAATACCTAATTCAATAGTAGGGTCAGATAATGGCCAATTAAAGTAATTTTGTATTAACTCAAACTCATTCATATCTTTAATTACTTAGAGCCTCTAAGTGCGCTTCAATGCATTCTGCAAGCGCCTGAAGATCATAGCCACCTTCAAGAAATGAAATGACTCTTCCATTACTATGTCGTTTGGCAATTTCTACAATGCTTTGCGTCAAAGTGAAATAATCTTTAGACTCTAAGTTGATGCCCGCTAAAGGATCTCTTTTGTGGGCATCAAAGCCAGCAGAAATGAGTATTATTTCAGGCTCAAATAAGTCAATATTTTTTAAAATTTTCGTTTCAAATATTTCCATAAACTTATCTCTAGTAGTATCTGAAGATATTGGCGCATTAAATATATTACCTACTCCAGTCTCAGTCTCTGCCCCTGTTCCAGGAAATAAAGGGTGCTGATGAATTGAGCCATAAAAAACACTTTTATCGTTATAAAAAATTTCCTGTGTGCCGTTGCCGTGGTGCACATCAAAATCAATAATCGCTATTTTATTGATATTAAATTTACTCTGCAAATACCTGGCAGTTACTGCAGCATTGTTTATAAAGCAGAATCCGTTTGCTCTTGATGTTTCTGCATGATGACCGGGCGGACGAACTGCACAAAAGAATCTTTTTGTTAACCCACACATCAATTCATTGGCTGACTCAATACCTGCTCCACAAGCTCTTAATATTGCCTCTTTGCTTTGAGGGCAAAGAACAGTATCAGCATAAGGCTCTTTTTCTACACCAACAAGACCAGAGATTGGAACCATTGAAAGCAGATCGTCAATATAAGATTGAGGGTGAACAAGATTTATAGTTTTAAAGTCTGCCAATGGCGAGTCTTTAAAAGATATATTAAGTTGGCTAATGCCTTTAATTGAATCAAGTATTACTTCTAAGCGTTCTTTTCTCTCAGGATGGTTTTCACCATTATCTTTTGCTATGCAGTCTAAATGCGAGAAAACCGTTATATCTTCCATTCAAGAGTTACATATATGCATTTTCTTTATGTGAGTGATCCGTTGCATCAAGAACAGCAGATATTTCTGGATATAAACCCTTAAGCTGTTTTTCAACTCCATCTTTAAGAGTCATATTTACTGAACTGCATCCTTGACAACCACCTCCAAAATTCAAAATCACTTCTTTTTTCTCAGTGATTTCAACAAGGTCAACAAAGCCTCCATGAGATGCTAAGCTTGGATTTACTTCAGTCACGATAGTAAACAGAACCTTTTCCTCAAGAGGGGCATCATCTTTAGGCGCTTCGCCTTTAGCATTAGGAGCGGTGATAGTAAGTTTTTTATTCGTGCCATCTAACTTCAATGCAACATGGGAGTCACTTAAAAATTGATTATTAGATTCATCAATAAAAGCACTAAAACCCACAAAAGGAAATTCATTATAAGTATCAGGTAGATCGCTCTTGATACAGAAGTTAAATGTTACCGTTGCAACCGGAGTTCCGGCTTTTTCAACGTCAACTTTTAAGCCAAGATCTTTTTCATCTTGTTGCTCAAAAAGGTCTGCAACGTAAACTTCTGCTTCTTCAGTAATACTAAACATTTGGCCTCCTAAAGACAATATTATCGATTAGTCGAGTTTCGCCCAACCTTATAGCGGATATTATAATAATTTCTGAAGTGTTAGTCGCGATTTGTGTAAGGTTATTCGCATTTAGAATTTCAAGATATTCCACTTCAAAGTAAACGCTTAACTCAGATAGAGTTTTTTCCATAACGAATTCAATAGAATCTCCCTGCTCTATAGCCGCTTTTGCATTACTAAGTTGCTGATAAAAAAGGGGTGCCTTCTGTCGCTCCTTATTACCCAGATATTTATTTCTTGTGCTCATTGCTAAGCCATCAATCTCCCTTTTAGTAGAAACTGACCCTATTAACACATTTAAATTATTATTTTCAACAAGAGATTTAATAATTAAGAGCTGTTGATAATCTTTTTCACCAAAAACCGAATAATTAGGATTTACAATATCAAATAATCGATTTACGACTTGCGCCACTCCATTGAAATGTCCTGGTCTTGAAGCGCCGCAGAGCAATCCTCCCATTTCACCCACATCATAATTTGAAAAGGTTCCATTTGGATATATTTCATTTTTTGAGGGAATAAATAAGGCATCTACACTCTGACCCTCTAAAAGAAGCTTGTCCTCAGAAAAAGTCTTGGGATATGAGTCAAAATCCTCATCTTTGGCAAACTGAGTAGGATTGACAAAAACACTTACAACAACAACATCTGCCAAAGATTGAGCTTTTTCTACTAGCCTCAAGTGCCCTTCATGAAGGCCTCCCATGGTTGGAACTAGGGCAACTTTTTTATTACTACTTCTGCGGGCATCTAAAAAAACCTGAAGATCGCCTGACCTTTCAAAAATTTTCATTAATAACTCTCACTTTTATTAGGAAAACTTCCTTCTTTTACCTCCGAAACAAAGGCTTTAATCGCTGAAGAGATACTGCTTTCTGAACTTAAAAAATTACGAACAAATCTTGGCTGCCTACCAAGTGTTATGCCTAACATATCATAGCTCACCAAAACCTGGCCATCGCAATCCTTTCCAGCCCCAATTCCAATTGTAGGTATTTTTAGCTTTTTAGTTATCAACTTTGCTAAATTACTTGGAATGCACTCAAGCACTAAAATACTTACGCCTATAGATTCGAGCAACATTGCATTATCTAGAATTGATTGAGCATCAGCCTCTCCTCGACCTTGGACTTTATACCCACTTGAATCAACTACTAATTGTGGCTGAAGGCCGAGATGGCCACAGACTCTAATATTATTGGAAACTAAGGCATTAATGACATCTGTATTTTCAACTCCACCCTCTAGCTTGACCATATGTGCACCATTATCAATCAATTCTTTTGCGTTTACTAAGGCTGTTTTCGGATTATCATAACTATGAAAAGGCATATCTGCGATAACTAAAGATTGATTACAAGCGTTTGCAACAATTGCAGAATGGTAAAGCATGTCATTCATAGAAACTGAGCGCGTATTTTCAGACCCCTGAATAACCATTCCAAGAGAATCGCCAATTAAGATAATATCAACCCCTGCGCCATCAATAAGCTTAGCCATGGAAGCATCATATGCTGTTAGGCATGTAATTTTTTGACCATTGTCTTTAAATACCCTTAACTCAGAATGTTTCATAGTTTTTTCACATCTAACTTATTAATTCTATCGAGTAGACTTACTATTGGCCCTAATAAAGGAACTTTTATTTTAGGCTCTATTTCAAATAAAGGCACTAAAACAAAGGCCCTATGTATTGCTTCTGGATGAGGAATAGACAACCTTTTGTTTGAAATAACCTGCTCTCCATAAAGAAGTATATCTAAATCAATCGTTCTTGATCCCCATTTTAATTCTCTTACTCTTTGCTGATTATCTTCAATTTCTTGGCAAAGATTTAATAAATTAATAGCACTCAGTTTAGTTTCAATCTTACATACTGCATTGATATAGTTTGGACCAGGAATATCTAAAAGAGGCTTGGATTCATAATAGCTTGATGCATTAATAAGTTTAGTCTCATTATTTTCATTAAGAGAATCAAGGGCTTTTTTTATTTGAGCTTTTGGATCCTTTAAATTTGAACCTAAGCCGATATAAGCTAACAATGAATTAGTGTCCCTATATTTTCTCCTTGGTATATTCTTGTTAAAACTTTTTCTTCTCTTCCCCAAGCTATATTAGAAAATGTTTTAGATTTTGCGGCTTGCTTTGCAGCCATAACTTTTGAATACATTCCTCCAGAACCTAAAATACCCCCAGTTTTTCCAGCAACTCGCTCTAATTTTTCATCATCAAAATGAATTTCCTTTATTAAGCTGGCATTCTTATTTACTCGAGGATCGTCATCAAAAACACCACGCTGATCTGTCAATATAATTAATCTTTCGGCATTCAAAAGATTTGCTACAAGGGCCGCCAAAGTATCATTATCACCAAATTTTATTTCTTCGGTTGCAACTGTATCGTTTTCATTGATTACTGGCACTGCGCCAAACTCAAGCAAATTCTCTAGAGTTGCGGAGATATTTTCGAAATGTTTGGTATTAAGTAGGTTATCTTGAGTCAAGAGCACCTGAGCTGTCTGGACTTTATGTTTTGCAAATAGATATTCATAAGCCTGGACTAATCCCATTTGACCGACAGCTGCAGCTGCCTGCAGCTTATGAATATCACTTGGTTTGTCTTTCCAGCCAAGTCGTTTCATGCCTTCAACAATTGAGCCACTAGAAACCAAAACAACATCAATATTATGAGATTGCAGTTCAACAATTTGCTCAACCCATTCAGAGATTAAATCTTTATCAATCCCTTTTCCATTATTAGTTAAGAGGGCAGAACCAATCTTTACGACCCAACATTTATTCTTCTTCATCTTTTTCTTCAATAAGGTCATACAAACCAAAAACTAAGGACTTGCAGCCCATACCATTTAAAGCAGATATGTTAAACGCATTACCTTTATATTTGACTGTTTTAAGAAAATCTTTAATTATCTTATCTCTTTGATCTTCTTGAATAAGATCAATTTTATTAATAGCTAATAATCTTGGTTTTTCAAAAAGCTTATCATCAAATTTTTTTAATTCTGCCTCAATAGTTAAATAGTTACTGGCAGGATCTGAGCCATCCGCTGGCAAGATATCAATCACGTGAAGAAGCGCTTTTGCCCTTGAAAGATGTTTAAGAAATTCAAATCCAAGACCAACTCCTTCGCTCGCTTTTTCAAGTAGCCCAGGTATATCAGCCATTACAAAGTGATTATTGCCAGCCTTTACAACTCCAAGATTTGGGTGGAGGGTTGTGAAAGGGTAATCAGCTACCTTTGGTCGTGCCCCAGAAATTTGCCTGATTAAGCTCGATTTTCCAGCATTTGGCATACCCAAAAGTCCAACGTCTGCCATTACATTAAGCTCTAAACCAATCTCTCTAACCTCTCCAGGTGTTCCTGGTGACGTTTGCCTTGGCGCACGATTAATTGAAGATTTAAAACGAGCATTACCTAG
>JACNFO010000050.1 GCA_014384565.1 Candidatus Pseudothioglobus aerophilus | reverse complement strand
AGCAACCATAACGAGAATCATAGCAGCAACGATAACGAGAATCATAGCAGCAACCATGACGACAGAGATGACCATGACGACAGAGATGACCATGACGACAAGGATGACGACTAAATGTAGTTGGTTTTTAATGCCTAATTAGCCACTACCCCCTCTTTTTTTGTACTCTTGCACTTTAAAGGTACGAGAGAGAGAGGGGGGACTCATTGAACTCGGCTAACTATTAATAATACCTCCCTCACACAAAAAACGAAGTTTGGACTTTAGTTCAAGTTGATATACAATCATAGTATGAAGAAACTACTCCTACTTTTAATCCTATCCTTCTTCTCAGCTCAAAGTTTTACGGGGTCGTGTCCTGATGGCAGTGACCCAGTAAAGAATGTTCCTGCTGACGGCACTTATTTTGTATTCAACTGTGGTGGTGGCAGTGAACAAGCATCTTCATCTACTGCCAGCTCATCTACAGAAAACTTTTCGAATGCCAATTCAAACTTCACCAATGATTAGCAATATTAAGAATACCCCACAAGTCATCTCTCTGGCAATCCTTTATTTCTTATTGGGTAAATTATCATTTTCGTATGTCGTTTCGTTCGGGGTGGTAACCAGCTCTATTTTCTTACCCGAAGGTATTGCACTTGCGTTTGTTCTGATCTATGGTGCCAGGATTATTCCTGGTGTGTTTATCGGCCAACTTGCGTTAGCATTAACATCGGATTTATCTTTATCATCTGCGATACTTATCTCGTTGAGTAATTCTGTTGAGATATTGATCGCCTATTGGATTTTTCATAAAATTAAATTTGATATCACTGAGTACACGATACAAAACTACCTAATATTTATTAGTGTTATCGCATTAGTCTTGCAACCATTTAGCGCAGCAATGGGTTTGGTAGCCCTCAGCAACTTTGAGGGTCTCAGTAGTGAGAATTATTTAACCGTATTTTCTTATTGGTGGGCGGGTAATACCATTGCACAAATATTGTTAACACCACTTATTCTAGTTTTATGGTCGTCTTCAACAGTAAAACAACAATTACAAGTATTGCTGGCAATATTCATTTTGAGTATTGTTTATTACTTAGCATTAGTCAATTTATCAGCTTATCCTTTCTTCATCATTCCGTTATTAATTATTATTAATGTATCTATAATTATTGCATTCAATATTGTTGGTGCAGCAATCACATCTTTTGTGCTGTCTGTTGTTGCGCAATTTCTCGTATCAACTGGCACTCATATTTTTATGTCTGACAATATCCACCAGGAATTGTTTCAACTTAATTCATTCATTATTGCTTCAAGCATATCTTTTATGATGATTGGTGTTTTTATTAGACATCTGCAGGTATTAAATTTAAAGCTTGAACATTCTAAAAATGAGGCAAAAAAGGCACTTAGTTTAATGCAAGAAATGCAAAAGAATCAGCTTAGTTTTTTTGATATGATCACCCACGAGTACCGCACACCACTGTCCATCATTCGAGGAGAGGCAGAGCTCATTAGAATAAAATCAGGAGGATCAAAAGACAAATTGCTAAAGCGTGCAAGCTCTATTATCAATGCCAGTGATCGATTAGAATCAATCCTTAACACAGGCAAATCAAAAGTTGATATAGAAACAGCCATGCTTAAGCCTAATGTTGAGAATTTTAACTTACATGACGTCATTGAAAAATCCATTGATGAGCAAAGAGCACTTAACCCAAAAAGAGACATTGAGTTCGTTACAAATGTAAAAACGTCACAACGACCTGCGTCAAAAGTGGGTGTAGAATTATCAGGCGATAAAGGACTGATAAAAATTGCTGTGACTAATTTAATCAGCAACGCCATTAAGTATTCTAAAGATCACAACGAAGTAATAGTAGAGCTCAATGATTACGAGCTCACCATTACCGACCAAGGTATTGGCATTAGCAAATTTGAGCAAGCGCAAATCTTTACAAAGCATTTTAGACCGGACACCAGTAATAAAATTAAAGGCGGTGGGGTGGGGCTGCATATTGTTGACAAAATTCTTAAGCAACATCAAGCCAGCATTCGGGTAAATAGTGAGTTAAATAAAGGCACTCAAGTAGTAGTGCAGTTTAACGCCGCCCCTCCGATTGTTCAAAATACCTAATCAATTATTGGACATTTTTAACTAACTTAGCCCCTGTACAATTAAAAACCATGCATATGCCGTCAAATACTCTTAAAGTTTTAATCGTAGAAGATGATCTAACATTGCAATCTATTGTAATTGAATGTTTAGAGCATCATCATTTTTTGCCAACCGCGGTGAGCAATATTCTAGATTTTTATAAAGCCTTTGGTAGCGATTCATTTGATATAGTTATTATCGATTTAGGCCTGCCAGATGGTGATGGCATGGATTTGGTTGACTACATCAAAAACATAAATAACGATATTGGCGTTGTTATTATGAGTGCGAAAACCTCCCCAGAGCAACGCGCACTTGGCTACCAACACAGATGTGATATCTACATCACTAAACCGTTTGACTGTATTGAATTGGGTATGTCAATTAACAATTTAGCGCAGCATCTAAACCCTGCAAGCGTCACTGATCAAACGCAAAAACCACTGTGGACTTACAACCACGATGAACAAACTCTCACTGCCCCCAATGGCCGGCATGTAGCTTTAACAACTAAAGAAGATATCTTTATTAATAAAATTTTTAAAGCGAATAGTGCTACTGTATATCGATCTGATTTGATGAAATCACTTGGCTATGAAGATGTTCCGTTGTCAAACTCATTAGATGCCATTGTACAAAGAGTTCGTAAAAAAATATCTTATCTACAGCTAGACATTAGCTCACCCATACGCACCGTGCATGGATCAGGCTTTAAGTTTCTAAGCACTCCCTATAAGCTCTAGATACAGATTTGTAAAATATCATAAATATTGCAAACCTGTCTTCTAATCGAATAACAAATCTCTAAAAACCATTAAGAATACCTTTTTGTAGTTCATAAACCAGTGTTTTGTAGCTTTTATAATGAAATATCATAAAATATTATAAAGTGATGATTGAATAATTCTAAATATGAATGTAAAGTAAAGTAGTTAATATTTGGTTAGTATTTAATTACTAATAAAATTCATTTTTGATTTATCAGCATTAGGTTTAACTCAAATAAACTAACAGGAGGAATAGATTGTAAGGTGATAATAATTATTAACAATTAACATGACAGTATTCATCGAGTCATGGAAAATAAAATTAATAAAAGGAGAATTACTATGAAAAAAAATATAAAACTTTTACCAGTAGTCGCTTTTTTACTGAGTATTTGTACGAGTGTGTTAGCTGTAAATCCAGTTTTGGACATTGGCTTTGTCGGCGTAACTAGTGGACCTGCAGCATCCTGGGGGATTTCAAATCAACGTTCAATGGAAGCAGGAGCGTCGTTAATAAATGATGCTGGCGGCGTTAAAATAGGTGATACAACCTATGACATTAATATTGTGTCATTTGATGATCAGAAAGATCCTAAGCGAGCAATTGCAGGAATGGAAAAGATGGCTCAACAAGGAATTCATTATGTTGTTGGCCCTAATGTTGACGATGGTGCTGCAGCTGTTCGGCCTGTTGCAGAACAGCAAAACATTATGTATTTTCCGTACGCTTTTCCTAAATCACTTTATACAAAACCAGCCTCAAATGCAATTCTTGGCATGGTTGCTAATTACCAATCAGGACCAGCGATTTATAAATACTTAAAAGACAATAAAGGTGTTAAAACAGTAGCATTTATTGCTGCAAATGAATCTGATCCACTTAGTCAACGTGAAGGTGGTGTTGCTGCTGCAGAATTATTAGGCTTAAACGTTGTTTCAAAAACAGTAACTTACCAGGTAGACACTACTGACTTTATGCCTGTTATTGTTCCTATTGTTAAGTTGCAACCAGACCTTTTGGTATTATCAGGTGTAGCGCCTGCAAATGCCCCACAACTTATCCGTTCTGCGAGAGAGCTTGGGTTTAAAGGTTTGATTTCTACTGAAACAGGTCAAGATGCTCAAGTTTTGATGGACGGTGCTGGAGATTTGGCAAATGGATTTATTTCAGTTGGTGGTGCTTCAACGCCTGAAATTAAAAGTGCTGAAATGGACGAGTTTGTTACGCGTTATATAGAAATGTTTGGTGAATATAATGATGAGTCAAACACAAAAGTTTACGCACTTGAATATATCATTGCAACTTTGAAAGCTAATCCGGCAGCAATTAATAATGTTGACGAATTCAAAAATACAATGGAAACATTTACAGCTCCAAATCCTTACTTAAAGGGTGACAGAGTGTTGAGATATGTCGGAATGTCTTCGTTTGGACAAAAGCGTCAAATTTCTATTCCACTTGTGGTAAATGTTTACAATAATGGTAAATTTGAAACATTATTTGTTGCAGAGGTTGATTAGTTTTTAAACAAATAATACATTTATAATAATTAGACCAGTAACGTTGTTGCTGGTCTTTTTTTATTTACTTGTAAAGGAAAATGGTTGCCTTTATAGTTTTAATTTGACGGAAAAAATATGGAACAAGTATTAACTAATGGAGTTTATTTAGGAGCGCAATACGCGTTAATTGCACTTGGCTTAACATTAATTTTTGCCTTAATGAATGTACTTAACTTTGCCCATGGGCAAATGTATGTTTTAGGTGGTTTTGTCACGTATACAGTTTACGGGCAATTTGAAATGCCTTTTGTTGTTGCTATTTTAGCTTCGGCTGTAACACTTGCAATCGTAGGAGCTTTAGTAGAAAAATTTCTTTTTCGACCAGTTCTTAAAAATTCTGAACGAGAAGAAAGTAGTATGCTTCTTGCAGCTGGGCTAGCGTTTTTTTTAGATGCGGTTATTTTGTTATTATTTGGAGAAAAGCAGCGTGGAGTCCCAAAAATTATTGACGGTGTTATGAATTGGGATTTTTTAATTATTATTCCGTACGATAGAATTTTAATTGGTGTCTTGGCAATTACTTTTATTGTTACTTTTATTCTTTTTATGCAATATTCGAAGCCGGGTCGAGCTATGAGAGCTTTAGCGCAGGATAAAGTAGCCGCCCAACTAATGGGCGTAAATGTGACGCGATACTCAATGCTTGGCTTTGCGTTAGGAGCAATGCTTGCTGGTATTGCTGGCGGTTTACTTGTTTCTATCGTTGGTGTTAATTCAGGAATAGGTGGTCCGATCTCTATTAAGGCATTTATGATGGTTATGATCGGCGGCGCTGGTGTTATTTCAGGTGCTATTGCAGGAGGATTTATTTTAGGAATGCTTGAGTCTATTGGACTTACTGTGCTTGTTGCCTATGGAGATATGACTTACTTGTTGATTTTTGTTTCATTGATGATTTTCTTATCTATTAGACCTCAAGGCTTGATGGGAAAACCATGGGGTTAATATTTTGAATAAAGCGTCAAAACTCATCTATTTTTTTATTTTCCTTTTAACTATACTAGGCATAGTACCATGGTTGATTGAAATATCGGGTCGTTGGGATTATTATTACACGTTAACTTCCGTTGCCCTACTTTCTATCGCTAGTTCTGGAGTGTGGCTAACATTTTATATTGGACGAATAAATATTGGCCAAGGTGCTTATGCATTGGCGGGTGGTTATGTAGTTGCAATATTAGTTACAAAATATGACGTTTCTTTTTGGTTGAGCGTACCCATTGCTGGATTGTTTTGTTCTTTTGTTAGTATGTTAATTGGAGCTTCAATTTTACGCTTACGTGGTGTTTACTTTGCCATGATAACATTGGTTCTGACTGAAGTTGCAAAATTAACAGCAATGTCTTTACCTATTACAAATGGTGCCAAAGGGATTTCTTCTATAGCCCTACCTGGTGAGCTATCAATATTTGGAATTATTATCATTCCTGACTTCTCTACATTGGCTAATGTAAAGCTGGCTTTTTACTATGTGGCTGTTATTTTAATGATTTTTGTTTTTGCAGGCATGTATCGATTAGTTAACTCAAGAATTGGTCATTTGTGTAGATCACTGCAGCAAAATGAAGAATTGGCTTCTTCTATAGGGGTTAATATCACAATACTTCGTATTATTGCTTATTCTATCTCATCATTTCTAGGTGGAATTGGTGGTGCCATCTTTGTTTCTATCTCACAATCTGTATACCCAACAACTTTCCAGGTAGCAGACTCAATTAACTTTATGCTAAATGTTTTCGTAGGCGGGATGGGTTATGTTTTTGGTCCAATGATAGGTACTTTATTTATTTATTTTGGTTGGGATTTACTTTTTACTACTGGAAAGTACCAATTACTCATATACTCTTCAATTATTATCGCCTTAATTTTAGTACTTCCAAATGGTTTACTAAGTCTTCGAATATTTAATAAAAGTAACAAAAGAGAAATAAAGTGAGCACTATATTAGAAATTAACAATGTGACCAAGAAATTTGGTGGTTTAATAGCAAACAACGATATTTCGTTTAAAGTAAATAAACAAGAAATATTATCTGTTATTGGGCCAAATGGTGCAGGTAAATCCACCTTGTTTAAAATGATTTCCTCTTTCATGAAAACCACTTCAGGAGAAGTTTTATTTGAAGGTAAACGTATTTCGAATCTTGCACCTCATATAGTTGCAAGAATGGGAGTAGTTCGAACTTTTCAAGAAACGACTATATTTAAAACAATGACAGTGCGAGATAATATAATTATATCTCACCACCTTCGTTCTAATTCAAATCTCTTCGGTTTTTTTATAGGCTCTTCAACTGCAAGAAATGATGAGCGTGAATTTGCTCGTTCTGCAGATGAGCTCTTAGAATTTTTAAGTATAACTGATATTGGTAACGAGTTAGCTAGCACCCTGCCACAAGGGCACTTGAGAACTTTGGGTATTGCAATTGGCTTGGCTACAAACCCAAAAATATTATTACTGGATGAGCCATTTGCTGGTATGAATCACGATGAAACAATGCACATGGTTGATCTTGTAAGTAACGTTCGAGATCGTAACGTTACTGTTCTATTGGTTGAGCACGATATGTCAGCTGTTATGAAAATTTCAGACAGAATCGTAGTCCTTAATTTTGGTGAATTAATAGCAGAAGGAACACCTAAAGAAATTCAGGAAAATAAAATTGTTATCGAGGCGTATCTCGGTAGTGAAGATGACTCTATTGGATTATAAGAATCTAAAATGACGACACAAATATTAAATTTTGAAGACGTAAAACTTTATTATGATCATGTTTATGCACTTAAAGGCGTATCTCTTCATATTAACGAGGGTGAGACAGTTGCTTTAATTGGTGCAAATGGAGCGGGTAAATCTTCAATTTTACGAGTTATTACAGGACTAAATTCACTTACTGAAGGTCAAATTTATTATCAAGGACAGCGTTTAGATGGAGCTAGTCCGGATGAAATTGTGAAAAAAGGTATTGTCATGGTGCCTGAAGGTAGACGTGTTTTTCCATTTTTGTCGGTTAAAGATAATTTAATGATGGGCGCCTTTAGTCGCACAGATAAAGCGGGAATTAAACAAACACTAGAGAAGGTGTTAGTTCGTTTTCCTCGCCTTAAAGAACGGTATTACCAAAGTGCAGGAACATTAAGCGGTGGAGAACAACAAATGCTTGTCATTGGTCGCGCTTTAATGGCGAAACCAAAACTTTTACTACTTGATGAACCTTCTCTTGGCATTGCACCAAAATTGGTTCAAGACATTGCGCGATCAATAGTTGAAATTAATCGTGATGAAAAAGTCTCAGTTTTATTGGTAGAACAAAATTCACGAATGGCATTAAGTATTTCACATCGTGCTTATGCAATGGCGACTGGATCTATTGCGCTAAGTGGCCTTTCAGCTGAATTGCTTGAAGATGATCGTGTAAAAAAACTTTATCTTGGTGGGTAGGTGAAATGAGTATTCGTATTTTAATTATTAATCCAAACACTACTCAATCAATGACACAGAAAATCGGCGATGCAGGAAAATCTGTTGCTTCACCCGATGTTGAGATTGTTGTTAGAAATCCTATCTATGGTCCAGCTTCTATCCAAGGGAGGGAAGACGGTCTTGCTGCCTTACCTGGCTTGTTTGAAGAAATAATAAAAGGTAATGATGAAGGTTTTGATGCTATTATTATTGCTTGTTTTGATGATACCGGGCTAGCAGAGGCAAGAAAAATGATTGATATTCCAATCATTGGTATTGGGGAAGCAGCTTTTCATGCTGCAATGATGCTTGGTGAAAAATTTTCTGTAGTTACAACACTCTCAATTTCTATTCCTATAATTGAAGAAAATCTAATTAACTATGGCTTAAACTCTATGTGTTGTAAGGTTAGAGCTAGTGAAGTGCCTGTTTTGGACTTAGAAATAAAGGGTAGTAATGCCCAACAAAAGATATCGAACGAAATATCAAAATCATTACTGGAAGACAAGCCAGGAGCTATTGTGCTTGGTTGTGCGGGCATGACCAATCTTAGCGCCCAACTAACAAAATTCCATCAAATTCCTATTATTGATGGTGTTTCAGCAGCGGTTGGATTTGCAGCAACTCTTGTTCGCTTATCTCTACTAAAATGAATTTTGCACTTTAATTAACTGTTATAAAGAGATAGCCAAATACACCTACCCTCGTCTTAAGTTACAAGAGTTATGTGTTAGTCCACCTGAGAATTCTGCTCCAACAGTGATTAAGTTAGTAGCCGGAACTGGCACAAGTACTTAACTGTTCTCAGGTTCACCTCGACATCGTAGATAGATATATACACTCTCCCTCACACATCAAACGAAATTTGGACTTTAGTTCAAGTTGATATACAATCATAGTATGAAGAAACTCTTTCTACTTTTAATACTATCCTTTTTCTCAACTCAAGGTCTCGCAGCAGGGTGTCCTGATGGCAGTGAGCCAGTAAAGAGTGTTTCTGCTGACGGAAGTTATTTTGTCTTCAACTGTAGTGGTTCTTCGTCTGTTGATAATTCTGTTACTACTATTAATACAACAGAGTCTGGAACTGTATCATTAGCATCAGCAGTACAAAAGTCTACTTCAAGTGGAAACTGGTTTCCTGACAATCATATATCCAAAAAATTGTACAGTCCGCATTATCTTTCAGAGCAAGGGTCAGCATTGAAGCAAAAATCTCACTGGTCAACTCAGTTTGCATTTGCAGATTTTAATAATGATGGGTCGGTAGATATGTTCAGTATAACCAATCCAAGACAAGACGGATTTGATTATGAGGCTTCGGGACCTAATTGCAAACCTGAATTGGGAGCGTGTTTTTCACATCAAGGTGCAATAACCGCCCTCAAAGTTAAAAGTTATCCATACGTAGGAACTGATGTAAGCCATTTGTTAATTGATAATAATCCTATAGAGATGAAAGGGACAGATTGCACTGACTTACATGTTGCTGACTTTAATGGCGATGGTAAGGTAGATTTATTTTGTTCTGAAAATAGCAATATTAACCAGAACTTTGGTGGCAAGAACGACCTATACTTCTTATCACAAGCAGATGATACTTGGTTAGAATCCACTGTCACTCACGTTACTGGAAAAGGTGTTCGAAACGGTAAAGGTTTGATTAACTTCTCACACGGCGGTACGATTGGCGACATCGATGGTGATGGTGACATTGATATTATCGTAACAAGTATTAAGTGGAGTAACTCGGGTAATGGTGGTGGTGGCGAGATATGGTGTTATGTTAATCAAGGTGATGGACATATGATAGTTCGTCAATGTGGTAATCAATGGGGATTTACTGGTGAACTTGGTGACATTGATAACGATGGCGACTTAGACCTTGTATGGAGCTCAAACACTCAAGCCTGGATTAGAGAATGGAATATGTGGGATTGGACGCCAGGTTGTTGGAAAAAGAGTGGTAATGATAAGTGTTCGGGTTCATTCAATGGTATTCTGTTAAACGATGGAACTGGTAATTTTTATGAGAGAGGATTTGAGTTTCCTGAAGTCGAGAATAGCAATGGCTTCTCATATCAACTTGTTCCAGCGATTGGACTTGCAGATTTAGATGGCGATGATGATTTAGATGTTATTCGAATGCATACTGGTCAGATGTATGCAGGCGCAGGGATGACTATTGAAGAAAATATTGGTAATGGTAAGTTTAGGACAGTCTTATATTCTGAGTTTTGTGCGTCACCAAAGACTAAAGAAGCATGGCCTACAAAAGAAGGCACCAGATGGAACTGTTGGGTTAGTGACTTTAAGTTTGGTGATTTTAACAAAGATGGACTAGTTGATATTTACTTAGACGGACACGATGCTAATAACAGTAATGTTGTCCAAGATGGTGCGATTTTTATGAGTACTGATAAATTCAAATATAATATTGTTACGCCATGGGATAAGGATTATCCATTACAAAGAATAAAAGTAAAATAACGTTATTAAACACAACTACATATAGAAGCCCACTTAATCGTGGGCTTTTTATTATGCATAAATAGTTATATACAGAGTTAATAACAGGTACATATATTATGCATATTCGTAAGTTAGACCCAGAAATTAATCCAATCACACTCAAAGATGGCACAGTATTGCTCAATAATGGTAACTTCAATTTTGACATAGTAAGACCTGATGAAGCACTCGCGTTATACACTGATAGGACTGACAGCAAAATCAATATCGGTTATAAAAAACATACTCTAACTGATGAAGCACAATCTGTAGAAGATGAACTTGCGGCGTTTGAAGCAGAACTGGCAGCCGAACTTGGTCAGTAATTAACCTCCCTCACACATCAAACGAAATTTGAACTTTACCGTTGTTTTCTCATTGCTAAAGCAACAGAGACTCTCTTTCTACTACGCCTCACTTCGTTCGTTGCTGAGCTAAATGCTCTTTTTTTTGTTTTAATCAAAC
>JACNFO010000036.1 GCA_014384565.1 Candidatus Pseudothioglobus aerophilus | reverse complement strand
CAGCCTGATGCTTCTGCTATTACTGAGGTATTTTTAGAAATTTATAAAAATGCAGAAAATGCAGGAATGCAAGACTCATTCTTAAGTGCTCGACTTGAAAATAAGTAGCCTTATAACGAAGTTTGGACTTTAGTTCAAGCTGATAAAAACTTATTTAGCTTAACATGGATCTTTAAGATTTCAAAAAACATTTTAAGTGTAAGAATTCAACCAATTAGGTAGCTCATCATTAACAAAACCACTTAAAGCAGCTATTGCACAGTCGCTCAAACTTCCAAACCGTATATTTCGTCCTGTCAAACCCTCACCATAGTGAGCGTATTTACCAGAATTAGTAATTAATGATTGTGTCTTTGATGGAAAAACTGGTTCAGTTATTGAGCACCAACAAATATCAGGGACAACCTGAACTCCTAATTTGGAAAGTTGATTTAAACTCCCATGATCTCTTAATTTTGCAAGAGTTTCTCGCCCAACAGTCAAAATAGTTGGAACAACAACAGTTTGATTTTTTTCCAATAACAATTTCAAAAACTTCATACACTCAGCTGAAGATGCGTGCGGACTCCCAATAGCAACTAAATCTATCTTGTTATTTCCAGAATTGAATTTTTGCCACAAATTTAACAAATCATTAGGCATTATAGCTGTAGAAATAGCATCTTGAGTGCTTGGCAATTCACCTTCTGGCGTATGCCCTTTAATATGCAACATTGGAGATGCAGATGTTGTACCAAATGCTGCACATAAAGCTTTTAAATCATCATTAGTCAGTGAAATATCTTCAAGGCCAATTAATACTGGAATTCCATTTGGTGATTTATAGCCAGCCAGCCAGCCTATCATTGGCCAAATAGACTCATCAAATTTCGAAGGTAATGATATTCTAATTTCACAGTTAGGCTTTCGATTCTCTTCTAAATAAACACCACTATTGGGAGTACGCCCAGTCATTGCTATGAATAAATCTAAATAATCTGGATGCTTCTGGGTGCGAGCTCCAATTACAGAATTTGCATAAATAACAGCATTTGACTCAGACCATCCAATAACTTCGTCTCTAATTGGTTTTTCATTTAAAAGATAAGGTGCACATGTAAATGTAGGATGAGCACCCATTTTGACATATGCATCAGCAAGTCGGCTAGCTTTATTACCCAGTTCAGGAGCTACACCTTGTGATTTCCAATTATCCATGTCTACTGAGATTGCATTAATTGTAGTTGGAATAGTAACACGTGCACCCATATCCAGCATTTTTTCTGCAAAATTGAGATTGGCATCATGCGCTAAGATACAACCATCAATATGACCTCTAGAAACATCGATTAATTTATCTGCATTTTGAGAAGAAGCCACCAAACATAATATTTCCATTGCAATTTTTGTGGCTTTACCATGATTTCCGGCCAACATTTTTTTATCTGAATTATTCAAGTAAACTCTACTTAAATCAGGCTGAAATAACTTAATTAAAGTACTTGAGAAATATAATTTGAGATTATCAATTTTTGCAGATTTCTGTTCAGATAATAAATTATAAATGTTTGGCTTCAGACGCAATATGGCAATTTTTTTGTTAAACAGTCTTTCAGCAATCATTGCCCCAAGAGTTAAAATATCTTCAGTTTCTCTAAATATAAGTGCAGATGGTGCATTTCCATTTTGCGCAAGCTGCAGCAATACCCCACTTCCACTGCATGACCCTCGAGAAGTTGGCATTAATACAATTTTTCCAGAAAGCTGCTCTCCACAATTAGGATGATGAATATCAATAATTACTCCTGTGTCAGGATCAACTCCGCCCCAGAAACTCACCCCTTCATTACAAACTACAACTTCACCTTCCACATTATTTTGTACAAAAATAATGGCTTCTTTATTGGAAAGTTTTTCCATCGATAAACTCCGGTAAGTAGTTAATAGCTCTATGTTTTAACTTTTGATAGAAACTTTTGTAGATATTTAGATTTTGGAGATCCAAATAGTTTTTCAGCTTGGTTTATTTCTTCAATCTTACCTTCATGAAAAAATGCGACCCTATCAGAGACCTCACGAGCAAATCCCATTTCATGGGTCACACAAATCATCGTCATTCCCTCATCAGCAAGAAGTCTAATAGTATCAAGAACCTCTCCAACAAGCTCAGGATCTAGAGCAGATGTTGCTTCATCAAATAACATGCATTTAGGCTCCATTGCTAGTGCTCGTGCAATAGCAAGACGTTGCTGCTGCCCACCTGATAATGCAGAAGGGTATTGCGAAAGCTTATCACCCAGACCAACGTGGCGGAGTTGCTTTTCAGCAATTTCTAGAGCGTCTGATTTAGAGAGTTTACTTACTATTTTAGGAGCTAGGGCTACATTTTCAAGAACTGTTAAATGAGGAAAGCTGTTCCATTGTTGGAATACCATACCCATATTTTGGCGAACTGAGTTAAGGTTTGTATCACTTGCATGAACATCTATATCATCTACGATGATTTGCCCTTTTTGAATGGGTTCAAGCCCATTAATACAATAAAGTAATGTTGATTTACCTGAGCCTGAGGAGCCTATCACACTTAAGACTTCTCCTTTTGGCACTTCAAGATCTATGCCCTTTAATACTTCAAGTTCACCGTATTGTTTATGTAGGTTAGTAATTTTAATCATTCAGACCACCTTTGTTCAAGTCGAGTAGCATAATAAGAAATTGGATAAGATAAAGCAAAATAGAAGGCGCCAGCAATTGATAGTACGAGGATAGCTTCTTGGGTTCGAGTCATAAGTATTTGGGAGGCCTTTAAAAGTTCTACATATCCAAGTATTGATACTAGTGCACTATCCTTTAAAACCCCTAGTGCAACTCCAACCCATGCAGGTAATACAGCGCGAAGACCAATTGGCCAAACAACATAGCGCAAATCTTGCCAATAGTTCATACCTAAACTTCGTGCTGCTCGCCTCATTGGGATTCCAACTGCCTCAATTCCGGCTCTAGCTACGTTTGCAACATAGGCTGAGGTATATACAGTAAGAACAATTAATCCTGCTTCAAAGGGATTAAGTCTGAGGCCAATAATTGGTGCAAAATTAAAAAATAAAACTAGTTGAATAATTAATGGAACTGAGCGAAAAATATCTAGTATTGTTCCAAGCGTAAATGCTAATAATCTTGATATACTGAGAGCTAAACCTAGAAATATTCCAAGAATAGATCCAATACTGATTGCCCAAAAAGAAATCCATAGAGTCCTTAAAGCCGCTTCACCAAGAAACCATAAATCATTAGGGCTGAATCCAGAAAAATAAGTTGCTGCTGATTCCATTAATAGACTCTTAGTATTTAAAAAGACGATTTGCTATTAATCTTGATATACCAAGAATAATTTTAACAAGAACGTAGTAAATTACTGCTGTAACTGCAAAATATTCGAAAATTCTATAAGTTTTAGATGCAAAGAATTGTGTTTCTCCTGATAGCTCACGAAATCCAACTAACATACCTAAGGAGGACATTAAAACTGCCCAAACCATTTGGTTGGTCATAGGATGGTATACAATTCGCAGAACTTGAGGAATGATAATTCTAGTGTAAGTTTGGAAACTGTTCATTCCAAGACTTAGAGAGGCTTTTATTTGGGTATCTGGAATAGCATTAAATCCACCACGAAAATTTTCAGCTAAATAACCAGCATTATTAAATGTTAAGCCCATCAATACTATAAGGAATGGACTAAAGTGAATTCCAAATGCGCCAAGTCCAAATCCAAAGAAAAATAATTGTAATAGAGCTGGAGTATTTCGAGCTAACTCAATCCAAGAAACAGCAAACCATTTTAATGGTCCTGTCATGTTAATTCTGATAAGAGAGAGTGCTAGTCCAAATAATATGCCCAAAATCATTGAAAGAATTGCTACTTCCAAAGTTAATACTGCTGATTGTAATAAATCAGGAAGGGTCTTGAAGACTGGTCTCCAATGGAAATTATAATCCATAAATGACTTTTAAAAAAATGGCCGGCAAGCCGGCCATATTAAAATTAACTATTAGTAGTAAACACCAGGAATACGTAATTCAGGCGCTTCGCCACCAACATACTTACCCCAAAGCTCTTGGTAACGGCCAGAACGAACTTGCTGCGTTACAAAAAGGTTAAGGTAGTTAAGCCAAGTAACATCCATACGTGGACCAACTACAGAAGTATAGTCAGTGCCCCATGGCATACGAGGACCAGCAATAACTGTATCAAATTGCTGAGTTATTGGTAATACTGTTGTATTGGTAGTAATACCAGCATGAGCTTTCCCTTGAGCCACAGCTAAGAATACTTCATTCTCTGATTGATAGCCTTGATAATTACCTTCAATTCCAAGTTCTTTTGCTATCTTTAACCATTCCTGTTCGGGAACAGTTCCAATAGCAGCAGCAACTTTCTTGTCATACATATCTTCGACAGTAACAATACCACTATCAGCTCCAACAATAGCTTGAGCATAATAAATAGCATAAGGTATTGTAAAGCCAACTGTCTTAGCACGAGATAAAGTATCTGAAGTACCTCCAAATACAACATCACCACGATTAGTAACAATTAATGGTAGACGTTCAGCCCAAGTAATTGCAATAATTTCATGATCAACCTCTAATGCAGCTGCAAGATCTTTACAGTAATCAACATCAAAACCCGCAGGCTCATTGTTTGCATCACGATAGCCAATTGGCGGAAAGTCTAGCACTACTCCACATCTTAGAACTCCAGCATCAATAACATCATCTAGTTTATCTGCAGAAGCTGTAGTTGCGCCTGTAAGCAGCAAAGCTGCAGTAGTAAGCGATACTAATGTTTTCGAAAACATTGTCATATATTTCTCCTATTAATTTTAAATATAACACTGAGTTGCTCATCTGAGTAATCCAATGCTGGCAATATCTTATCACTTTTAATTTAAAAATGGAAGTTCAATTTTTCTATTTACATTTTTATATTTAATTGAAACTTTTAAATTAAATACAAAGTATCGATTAAAGTGAAATATAGTATATTATTTTCAAAATAAACAATTTATAAGGAGAGTCTAAAATGAGATTTGAAGGAATTTACACACCTATTATTACCCCTTTTGCGAGTAGTGGTGAAGTTGACTGGGATGTTTACGCAGAAGTAATAGATTGGCAAATTGAAAATGGTGTTGCTGGAGTTATAGTTGGTGGATCAACTGGTGAGTTTTATGCGCTTTCGAAAGAGGAGCGTATTCAGCAATTTAAATTTGCAGCAGAGCGTATTAATAATCGAGTTGAATTTATGGCAGGAGTGAATGATATTCGAGTTGATGAGTGTCTCGATATTTCTATGGCGGCAGTTGATGCAGGCGCTAAATCACTTTTAGTCGCCGCTCCACCATATTCTTTACCTTCAGAAGAAGAGTTAGCACATCATGTTATTACAATAGCTAAAGCAACAGAATTACCAATTATGCTTTATAACTATCCTGGAAGAACTGGTGTTGAGATGGGTGAGGATTTTTTATCCATAGTTGCAAAAAATCCTCTAGTTGCAGCAATAAAAGAGTCAAGTGGTGACTATTCTAGGCTTCCGTTATTATCAAATAACTATCCTTCAATTGAGTTAGCTGTTGGTGGTGAAGAGCAAGTTCTTGAGTTTGCTGCTTGGGGGGCAAAATCTTGGGTATGTGCTACAGCTAATTTTTTCCCATCAGAGTGTGTCCAATTAATGGATATACTTGGAAAACAATCTGATTTTGAGAAAGGAAGAGCTCTTATGAGTGCTTTTATGCCTCTTATGCAGGCTTTGGAGCAAGGTGGTAAATTCCTGCAATGTGTTAAGCTCGGATGTGAACAGCAGGGTCGTCCAGGTGGAAAGGTTCGATTGCCTTTGCTTCCAATTGACGACGCCCTTAAGAGGGAAATGATTAGTGTAATAGATAAAACTCGTGCTTCGCTTCACTCAATTCTAAATTAAAAGGAGTAAAAAATGTCAAGCCTTCTGAGTAAAAATGATTATATAGATATTGCTGCGAAAATACAGTTTCCAACGGATCCATTTATAAATGGAAGGTTCCAGAAATCAAAAGCTGGAAAGGTTATGGAGTCAATTAATCCTGCAACTGGATCTGTTATTACTAATATTTCGGCCTGTGATGATTCTGACGTTAATTATGCTGTTAAAGTTTCACGAGATGCTTTTAATTCTGGTGAGTGGGCTAATAAACATCCTAGCGAACGTAAGGCAGTTTTATTGAAGTTAGCTCAACTTATTGAAGAGAATAAGACAGAGCTTGCAGTGCTTGAAAGTTTAGAAAGTGGAAAGCCTATTAGTGAGTGTGAACTTACTGATCTTCCTGAAACGATAGTCACTATTCAGTGGCATGCCGAGGCTATAGATAAAATGTATGATCAAATCTCACCAGCGAATGTGGATGCTGTTGGCCTCATTACCCGTGAGCCATTAGGGGTTGTTGGTTGTGTGCTACCTTGGAACTTTCCTCTAATGATGCTGGCTTGGAAAATTGCCCCAGCACTCGCTGGTGGTAATAGCGTTATTGTTAAGCCAGCAGAACAAACATCAATGACTGCACTTAGAGTTGCTGAACTGGCAAATGAAGCTGGAATTCCCCCAGGAGTTCTCAATGTCCTTCCTGGTGAGGGTCCAGATGTTGGTGAACCAATGGGGAGGCATTTAGATATTGATGCAATTTCTTTCACGGGGTCAACTGAAGTAGGACGATTATTTTTAGAATTTTCAGGACAAAGTAATTTAAAGAAAATTATTCTTGAGTGTGGTGGTAAAAATCCTGCTGTAGTTCTTTCTGATGCCAATAATCTTGATGGTGTTGCTGAGCATATTGTTTTTGCTGCTCTTTGGAATATGGGACAGAATTGCACTGCTAATTCTCGCCTAATAGTTCATAAGAGTTTGAAAGATACTTTGCTTGAAAAGGTCAGAGAGAAAATGAAAGATTGGCATACAGGTAACCCTTTAGACCCAGACAACCAGTTGGGGGCAATAATCTCTAAAGAGCAATATGACAAGATTTTGGGTTACATTGAGGTCGCTAAAAGTGAAGGAGCTGAATTAATTGAAGGCGGTAATGCAATTAATTCAGGAGAAGGATTGTTTATTGAGCCTACCCTTTTTGCTGGAGTTACTGCAGAAATGATAATTGCTAAAGAAGAGGTTTTTGGCCCTGTATTTGTAATGATGACTGTTGATAGTGATGAAGAAGCCATCAATCTTGCAAATGATACATGTTATGGACTTCAAGCATCATTATTTACTTCCAGTGTGACTAAGGCTCATAAATACGGCAGAGCTCTTCAAGCTGGGACTGTTTCTGTAAATTGTTATGGAGAAGGTGATATATCAACTCCTTTTGGTGGCTATAAGCTCTCAGGGTTTGGTGGTCGTGATAATTCACTTATGGCTCATGATCAATATACTGAGACTAAAACTTTATGGATTGATATTAGTGAGGACATTTAATGAAAAGCAGTAAGTTGATTCATATAGTTTCCTGTCATGCAGAAGGTGAAGTAGGAAATGTGATTGTTGGAGGCGTCGCTCCACCTAAGGGTGATAGTCTTTGGGATAAGGCGCTGTGGATTAATCAAGATCAAAAATTGCGTCAATTTGTTTTAAATGAGCCAAGGGGTGGCGTTTTTAAACATGTTAACCTATTAGTGCCAGCACAAAATCCAAATGCTCAACAAGGTTTTATTGTGATGGAGCCTGAACATACACCACCAATGTCCGGTTCAAATTCGATTTGTGTTTCAACTGTTTTACTTGATACAGGAATGATTGAGATGAGAGAGCCGATTACTGAGTTTGTCCTTGAAGCTCCAGGAGGACTAGTTCCAGTAAAGGCCTATTGTGAAAATGGGAAAGCTAAAAGTATAGAGGTTCACAATGTAGCTTCTTTTGCTGACCAGCTAGATGTTCATATTGAAGTTGAAGGCTTGGGTTCTCTTAAGGTCGACACTGCCTATGGAGGAGATAGCTTTGTCATTGTTAATGCTGCTGAACTTGGCTTTGAAATTAAGCCTGATGAGGCTAAAGATTTAGCTGAAATTGGTTCAAAAATAACTGCTGCTGCTAATCTACAGCTTGACTTTAATCACCCAACTAATTCTGACTGGAGGCATATTTCATTCTGCGAGCTTGCACTTCCCTTATTTGAAGAAGCGGGTGTGAAAGTTAGTCGTAATAGTGTTGTAATAGACCCAGGTAAATTAGATCGCTCACCTTGTGGAACTGGCTGCTCTGCTCGTATGGCAGTTCTTCACGCAAAAGGTGAACTTCAAAAAGGAGACCGCATGATTGGTCGCTCAATTCTTGATTCTCGCTTTGATTGCAGTATAGTTGAGGAGACGATGGTGGGTAAAAAGAAGGCTATTATTCCTTCAATTCGAGGAAGAGCTTGGATTACTGGAACTCATCAGCTTATGCTTGATCCTGAGGACCCTTGGCCTGAAGGATATCGCCTTTCAGATACATGGCCAATTAAACAATGAAATTACTTTTATTAAAAGCCCTTAGATAATGCGCTGGAAAAAAACTATAACTATGGTTGAGGCTCATGCAGAAGGAGAGGTGGGTAGAATAGTAACTAGTGGGGTAATGGATATTCCAGGTAACACTATGCTGGAAAAAATGAATTATATTAATGAAGTAGACGATAGTTTGCGACGTTTTTTAGTATTTGAGCCCCGTGGTTATGCTCAAATGTCTACAAATCTCATTTTTGATGCTCCAAATAAAGAAGCGGATATAGGTTTTTTGATCTTGCAAGGCGACAAGGCTCATGCCATGTCAGGATCAAACAGTATTTGCCTTGTAACAGTTCTACTTGAAACTGGAATGATAGAGATGAAGGAGCCTGAGACTATTGTTACAATTGATACTCCTGCTGGACTTGTTCGAGCAAGCGCTGAATGTAATAATGGAAAATGCGAGAGAGTGACTTTAGATATGACGCCTTCATACGCAGATCAACTTGATGCGATTATTGAAGTAGAGGGGTTAGGGGCAGTAAGTGTTGATATTGCTTTTGGTGGTATTTTTTATGCCTTAATTGACCCTGCCCAGTTTGATTTGAAAATTTTGCCAGAAAATGCCCGTCAACTTGTTGATATAGGGACTAGGGTTCATAGGGCGGTCAATAGTAAGTTAGATATAAGACATCCTGAGCTTAAAGACTTAAAAGGCATTTCTTATACAATGTTTGTCGGGCATGATGGTGACGGCGTAATGAAGGGTGCAACAATTCTTCCACCAGGTAGAATTGATCGCTCTCCTTGCGGCACTGGTAATTCTGCTCGTCTTGCTGTAATGGAGGCCCGAGGTCAAGTTAAAGTTGGTCAGAGCCTTAAAGCAAGATCAATCATCGATAGTGAGTTCCAAGTTGAGATAGTTGCTAAGAAGACTATTGCTGGAAAGAGTGGCATCCTTCCAAGAATCTCTGGTCGGGGCTGGATTCATGGAATTCATCAGGTAGGAGTAGACCCCAGTGACCCATACCCATTAGGCTATAAAGTTTCAGATTGTTGGGGCGATGCTTTTGATTTACTTAGCTAGTAATAGATAGTGCCAAACGCACAAATATCTCCAGGCTCTTCAGTGGCGATAATAGGAGCAGGCGTTGTAGGAATGGCAAGTGCATGTGCCCTTAATCGGAAGGGCTACGAAGTTACTGTATTTGATCCTTATTATCCAGGAGAAGGTGGGTCATCAAAAGCAAATGCAGGCCATATTGGAGCTTCTGATATTTTTCCTTTGAGCACACCTGGAATTCATTGGAAGGCATTAAAAATGCTCGCGGATTCTGATGCGCCATTAAAAGTACCACTTAAAGATTTTTTGCCACAAATTCCCTGGTTTTGGCGGTTTTTACTTACCTCAAATGTAAATCGCTTCAAAAAGGCAACAGATGCATTAAGCTATCTTTGTCATAACTCTATTAGAGATACTAAAGAATTATTAGAGTATTGTAATATCGCCGAAAAGCTAGAGCAAAATGGATGTGCATTCATCTATGATAATGAGCTGAGCTTTAATAAAAGCATCAAAAGTTGGGATGAAAGAAATACTCGAGGCTTTAGTAGCGAAGTATTAAATGCTAAAAGAATAGCTAAAATTACTCCAACTATTAATGAAAAATTTAAGTATGCATACTTATCTCATCATTGGGCTAAAGTAATTGAGCCAATTGACATAGTTCGGGGCCTTGCTGATTCAGCAAAAATGAACGGAGTTACCTTGCGCCAGGAGCGAGTTAATAGTGTAAGTGAGAAATTAAATTCCATCTTAATTAATTTTGACAAAGGAAATAGTAAATATGATGCAGTAGTTATTGCAGCAGGAATTAATTCTGTTTCTTTAGCAAAATCTTTAGGTGACTTTTTACCCATGACAGCAGAGCGAGGATATAACTTAACAATTCCTTTATCAAATATTGATATTGACATACCAATTGTATTTGCAGATCGAGGTATTGTTGCCACAAGTTTAGCAAGTGGACTTCGAATTGGTGGGTGGGCCGAATATGCCCATCATAGTAGGCCAGCAAATCCACATTATTTCAATTCTATTGCCCGCATTAGCCAGGATTTGTTTCCAGGGTTAAATGTAGAAAATGCAAATTATTGGATGGGAAGTCGCCCTTCAACTCCAGACTCTGTGCCAGTGATATCTAAATCTCTAAAAATAGACAGAGTTTTTTATAATTGTGGTCATGGTCACTATGGATTAACTCATGCAGCAACATCAGCTAATTTATTATGTAGCTTAATAGAAGATGAGCAAAATTCAGCTGAAATTAAAGCATTATCAATTGATCGTTTTTTATAGTAAAGGGGGCTTCATTAAAT
The DNA here is from genome assembly GCA_014384565.1 of Candidatus Pseudothioglobus aerophilus. Classification (GTDB taxonomy): domain Bacteria; phylum Pseudomonadota; class Gammaproteobacteria; order PS1; family Pseudothioglobaceae; genus Pseudothioglobus; species Pseudothioglobus aerophilus. The sequence continues at coordinate 101 of JACNFO010000036.1, read as the reverse complement.
TAACTATTTTTCCTTTATAAGCGCATAACTATACATAATAAGTCCGGCCCAAACTCCAATAAATCCTATTAATTGGTTTGAATTGACCAACTCATTTTGTA
>JACNFO010000048.1:1657-11316 GCA_014384565.1 Candidatus Pseudothioglobus aerophilus | reverse complement strand
GAGTTATTGATGCGCCTTAACAGCAATATGAAAGGCGCTGCTCTGATGACGGCCTGTGTATCTGCATATGTTATCAATGATGCTTTTATGAAACTTCTATTTTCTGAGATTGCTTTATTTCAGGCAGTATTTCTACGAAGTATAATTACTGTTCCACCAATTTTGATCATGGTGTGGATCACCAAAGTGGCGATACGCAATCTTTCAAAACAGGATAAGCGTCTCATATTGGTGCGTGTGGGTGCTGAGATTTTTATAACAATCACTTTCCTGACAGCCCTCAAGCATATGCCGTTAGCCAATGTCACCGCAATTTTACAGGCTTTACCGCTTGCTATAACAATGGCTGCCGCACTTTTCCTTGCAGAACCTGTTGGGTGGCGACGCTGGAGTGCCATACTTGTTGGCTTTGTTGGTGTTCTAATTGTTGTCCGGCCCGGTCTGGAAGGTTTTAATATTTATTCGCTTTCAGCTTTTATGGCGATTATTTTTCTTACTGTAAGAGAAATTTCCACCCGTAAACTAAAAAGCGAAGTCCCGACCATCACCGTGGTTCTATCAACGGCTGTTGGCAGTACCTTGTTTGCTGGAATTATGATGATTGGTTCAGAGTGGGATACTGTTAGCGCAGTGTCATGGTTGCTCATTCTTGGTGCGGCTGTTGCCATTTTGATCGCTACTTTATTGAGTGTCATGGCTATGCGAATTGGCGAGATCGGCTTCGTTTCTCCTTTTCGCTATACCTCTATGCTTGGAGCGATTGGGTTGGGTATTTTGATATTTGGTGATTGGCCTGACCAACCGACTTTAGTTGGAACCGTTATTATAGTCAGTACAGGCATTTATACTTTTCATCGAGAACAAAAGGTTAGTAGAAAAGCAACAACACAATAAATTGCTTTCCAGGTTTTGAAATATAATAAATATCATTTAATTAAACTGTTATAATATTGCGCAGTTAACATCCAATGCTGGTTGTTAAGCAAGAACAATGACGTTTATTTGGGTTTATTCCTAGGTAAGCGTTTTTTTTCGTCAGCTTAAAGTTGAGCTCAACTGGTATAGAAGCCCACTATCTTTTTTTAAGGTAGTGGGCTTTTTTGTTTTTATTATATGGAGTATTAATATGAAAATGGTAACAGCGATTATTCAGCCAAAGAGGTTAAGTGGTGTTAGAGAAGCGCTTTCTGAGATTGAAGTAACTGGAATTACAGCAACTGAGGTTAAAGGTTTTGGCAGGCAAAAAGGGCACACTGAGCTCTATCGTGGGGCAGAGTTTGTGGTTGAATTCTTACCCAAAGTAAAACTAGAGATTGCCATCACTGATGAGCAGCTCGAGCAGGTCATTGAGACCATCATTAAAGCATGCAAGATCAATGGTGGGAAGATTGGTGACGGTAAAATTTTTGTATCAAGTCTTGAGCAGGTCATCCGTATCCGTACGGGTGAAACTGGTCCTGAAGCGGTATAGGGGGAGGTAGCTATGGAAAATCAAATATTAGAACTACAATATGCTATAGATACTTTTTATTTTTTAGTAATGGGTGCTCTCGTCATGTGGATGGCTGCGGGTTTCTCAATGCTTGAGGCTGGCCTGGTTAGGAGTAAAAATACAGCAGAGATCTTAACTAAGAATATTGGTTTGTTTGCTATTGCATGTACGATGTACATGGTTTATGGCTATGACATAATGTATGGCGGCGATGCATTCTTATCAGGGATTAGCGGGCAAGGTGAGTCCTACTCAAATGCAGCAGATTTTTACTTTCAAGTAGTGTTTGTAGCTACGTCAATGTCAATCGTTTCTGGAGCAGTGGCAGAGAGAATGAAGCTGTTTACTTTCTTTGCTTTTGCAGTAATTTTTACAACAGTCATCTATCCATTAGAAGGTTCATGGACATGGGGCGGAGCAAGCGTTTTCGGTCTATATTCATTGAGTGACTTTGGATTTTACGACTTTGCCGGTTCTGGAATTGTACATATGGCAGGAGCTGCTGCTGCACTTGCAGGCGTTCTATTGCTTGGGGCGAGAAAGGGTAAGTATGACAAAGACGGAAAATCAATGCCAATTTTAGGTGCAAATCTACCCTTAGCAACGCTTGGAACATTTATTTTATGGATGGGTTGGTTTGGCTTTAATGGTGGCTCGGTACTAGCAATGGCGAGTAAGGAAAGTGCGGACGCTGTAGCAATGGTATTTGTAAATACCAATGCTGCTGCAGCTGGCGGGGTTATTGCAGCGCTTCTTTTTGCTAAAGTTTGGTTTGGTAAGGCAGACTTAACTATGACACTCAATGGCGCCTTAGCAGGGCTTGTGGCAATTACTGCCGGTCCAGATACGCCAAGCGTATTAGTTGCTACTCTAATTGGTGCTGTTGGTGGAATTCTAGTAGTTCTTTCAATAGTTTGGTTAGATCGCAAACTGAGAATTGATGATCCAGTTGGCGCAATATCGGTCCATGGAGTTGTTGGTTTATGGGGTCTTTTGGCTGTACCACTAACAAATAGTGACGTTACATTTACAGGACAGTTAGTCGGTGCTGGTACTATTTTTGTCTGGGTATTTGTAGCTTCTGGAGTGGTTTGGTTTGCCCTTAAAACTGTTATGGGAATTCGAGTTACTAAAGAAGATGAAGATGAGGGCGCTGATATTTCTGAGTGCGGCTTAGAAGCGTATCCAGAGTTTGTAACTAAGTAAGAGGGTTTTAAATACTTGCCAGTGGATTTTTTGTCCACTGGCTAACCATCACTCAGGATTGATAATATTAAAGCGCTCTAGTACAATGACGCTATATTATTTTTACATCCGAATTAGACATGAAAGATAGCCCAATAAGTTCAACCGTTGACTTTGAAAAAGAGGGCGTTCAGCATGGCTTTCTGAAGCTTCCACATTCCCATGACGAATCTGCTTGGGGGTCAATTGTAATACCTATAACGGTCGCGAAAAATGGCCAGGGCCCAACCATTCTTTTTACTGGCGCAAATCATGGTGATGAATACGAAGGACCAATAGCTCTTTTTGATTTGGCGAGTCAAATCAAGGCCGAAGATATTTCTGGGCGCGTCATTATTGTTCCTGGAATGAATTATCCTGCTTTTCAAGCTGGCAAGAGGACATCTCCAATTGATGGCGGCAATATGAACCGAGTTTTTCCTGGGGACCCTGAAGGCAGTTTTACTGAGAAAATTGCAGACTACTTTAATCGCACTCTTCTGCCGCTTGCTGATTTTGTTTTAGATTTTCATTCTGGCGGAAAGACGCTAGATTTTCTGCCTTTTTGTTGCGCTCATGTGTTGGAGGACAAAGAGCAGCAGGCTAAATGCATTGCAGCTATGAAGGCCTTTAATGCCCCACACTCCGTAATGCTTTTAGAGATAGATGCGGTTAATATGTACGACACTGCAGCGGAAAACATGGGTAAAGTTTTTATTAGTACCGAACTTGCTGGAGGCGGAACGACGTCTGCCTATACTGTCGGTATCGCTAAAAAAGGAATCCGAAACATTCTTCGTCATGCCGGCATTACCAAAGGCGAGCTGGAGGTCGATGAAACGCTAAATTTAGATATGCCCGATGAGCGCTGTTATGTTTTTAGTGAAACAACAGGACTGGTCGAGCACTGCGTTGACCTTGGTGATAAAGTAAAGAAGGGTCAACTTGTTGCCAAGGTACATAACATAGAGCGAACAGGAACAGAGCCTGTTGAGTATTTTGCTGGAATTGATGGTATTTATACGGGCCGGCACTTTCCAGGACATGTTGTTAATGGAGACTTTCTTGGCATCGTCGCAGTGCCAGTCTAAGGCTTATTCATCTCAAGTAACAAAAAACATTTTTATGAATTACACTTTAAGGAGTTTTGAATGAATGCATTGTTTGCATCCGATAATGTAACTAGTGCATGCCCTGAGGTCATGGACGCCGTCATTGCTGCTAATTCAGGAATTGCAGGATCTTATGGTGACGATGAATGGTCTCTCGCGTTAAAAAATAAATTGTCTGAGATTTTTGAAACCGAGGTAGAGGTTTTTCTTGCGGTGACCGGAACGGCCTCAAATGCCTTAGCGCTCTCTGCTCTGGCGCCAGTCTTTGGAAAAATTTATTGCCATGAATTATCCCATATCAATACGGATGAGTGCGGCGCGCCTGAACTTTTTACGGGCGGCGCTAAGTTAATTCCTATGCGCAGTAGTAATGGAAGAATTGATGCCACTGATTTAGCCGAAACTATAAGAGGGTCTGGCAATGTCCACGTTACGCAGCCCTCGGTTGTTAGCGTTACTATGTCCTGTGAAACGGGAACTGTCTATCAGCTGGATGAAATAAAAGCTATTTCTAAAATAGCTCATGACAATAAAATGAGCGTACATATGGACGGCGCTCGATTTGCCAATGCTCTGGTCTCTCTTGACGTTAGCCCTGCAGAGATGACCTGGAAATCTGGAGTGGATGTTCTTACATTAGGCGGCACAAAAAATGGCTGCCTTGCAGCTGAAGCGGTTGTCTTTTTTAAGCCCCAGATGGTTGGTAATTTTCCATTTCTTCATAAGAGGTCAGGCCAGCTTCTCTCAAAGATGCGTTTTATCTCTTCACAGCTAGAAGCCTACTTAACGGGTGATGTTTGGCTTAGAAACGCTCGCCATGCAAACGCCATGGCAAAAATTCTAAGTGAGGGTTTGGATTCATTTGCAAATATTAAGCTGGCATATCCGACACAGTCCAATGAGGTTTTTGTCCATCTTCCGCGTGATGTTATAGATTATTTAAATAGTTCTGGTTACGAAATTAATGAAGAGGAGCTTGATGGTAAGGCGGTGCGGTTTGTAACTGCGTGGAATTCTGAGCTGAAAGATATTAATGATCTTTTAGATACTTTGGCTCAAAAATACTGAAATTGATAAAGGATTAAATCTTTTATAGATAAAGAGCCTAGCCTTGTATAATGCATCTGAACAAGTTTAGTGAGATGGGTAATATTGTAAGATCCTCCTAGCTAGTAAATGAATAATTAAGGGTTAACTATTAACTCTTTAAAGGGAGCTCAATTTGTATTTTTGAGTTTAAGTTTAAATGTTTGATGGCGCCATGCCTCAACACTATTGGTAGATAAAATAATTATGTTAAGTGCAATAAGAAACAAATCTAAAGGTTGGGTCGCGTATCTCATAGTGGGTCTTATAACAGTTCCATTTGCGTTATTTGGCATACAGGACTATGTAAGTAGCTCTGCGAATTCGTCGATTGCAACGGTTGATGGCGAAGATATTGACGTCAACATTTATTATCAGGAATTAAACACGCAGCAACGAAACTTACAGCAACAACTAGGCGCAGCATATTCGCAAGAAATTGACACTGCGATCAAGCAGACACTCCTTGACTCGATGATTAACGAAAAACTCATAGAGAATTTTGCGAATTCTTTAGATCTTGTGACTTTAGATGATGAGGTTCGCTCTGTTATTGAGATGAACCAAGCATTTATTGTTGACGGTAAGTTTTCTGAAGACCGCTATAGTCAGCTTTTAAGGCTGAATAGTTATTCACCAGCCGGCTATGAGATTGCTCAATCAAAGGCGCTAACGCGTGACCAAATTAAGCGTAATCTGAGCGGCTCGGCGTTTATATCAACAACTCAAATTAAGCAGCTTGATGATCTTGCCTCTCAGGAGAGAGAGGTTTCATATATTGCTCTTAATACTTCAGATTTTGAGAGTCAAGTTTCTGTTTCAAAAAGTGAGATTTCAGACTATTTTAATGACAATAGAGCTAACTTTATAGAAGGCCGAAAAGTAAAGGTTGATTTTGTCGAGCTTTCACTAGGAGATATGGAGGAGCCTGCAACCCCAGACGATGAGACTCTCCAATCTCTTTACGATGATAATGCTGAACTTTATATAAATCCAGAGAGAAGGCGCACCCAGCATATACTCGTTGAAAGTGAAGATCTTGCAAGTGAGCTACTTAATCAAATTAATGAGGGCGCTAATTTTGATGAACTTGCAATTGCTAATTCGGTAGACACCTCCTCTAATGACAAGGGCGGCGATCTTGGATTTAATGAGAGAGGACTAATGGGTGCTGAGTTTGATGAAGCTGCATTCTCTATGAACATAGGTGATATTAGTGATGTAGTTGCTACAGATTATGGTTATTTTCATATTATAAAGCTTACTGATATTGAGCCTGAAACAGTCCAGTCTTTCGATGATGTTACCGAGCAGTTAGTTTCACTTAACAAGAACAATGTTCGCAAAAAAATGTTGTTTGATTTATTAGAAGATTTCACTAGCCTTGCCTACGAAGAGTCTCTTGATATGGTTGCTGATCAGTTTGGCCTAAAACTTCAAACAAGTGACTATTTTGCAAACGGAAGTCAGCAGTACGATGACGCATTTGTATCTGCTGCGTTTAGTGAGGCAGTTATTGATGAGGGTGAAAACTCAGAAGTGATTGAGCTCAGCGCTGAAAAATTTGTAGTGCTTGCTCTTTCATCTTTGCAGCCTGAGCGCGAAAAAGAATTAGACGAGGTTGAGGATCAGGTTGTATCGATCTTAAATAACATTGCTGCAAAAATATTGATTGAAGATTTATCACTTGCAATTGCTACTGCTTTAGTAAGTGGTGACGAGTTGATGACTGAAAAGCTAATTACTGATAATAATCTACAATGGAATAATGAGGGCTGGATTTCAAGAGCTAAAGAGCTGCCTTTTGGCGTAACAAGTTTCGCTTTTTCAGCACCTAAGCCTATTGATTCAGAGCGCACTTATAGTGCTCGAAACGTTGATAACTTAACTTCTTTAGTGATTGATGTGAGTGGCGTTAGGCTTCCAGAGGAGGTCGCAGATAGTGGAATTGCAGCGCTCTACCTTAGCCAAGAAAACAATGAAATGTTTGTGTCGCTTATTAAGCAACTAAGAGAGAATGCTGAAATAAAAATATTTTCTGATCTTCTTTAGAATATAAACGCTAAAATAATAATTTTATGAAAAGAAAAATCGGGAAAGCGGCGCTTGTTTTAGCATCGTTGGCGGTAGTCTGGCTTATACTTGGTATGATTAACGTTGTGCCATTTTTAATAGAGCTACCTCAGGAAACAAGTATTAGGGCGCATGCCTCTTTAGCAGTAATTTTCTTGCTAATAGGGTCTTGGGCTTTTTGGAATGAAGATTAATTTTTAAAAAAGGATATTGTTATGATGAAAACGTCAGATATATGTATTTTAGTTTCAGTTGCAGTTGCATTTGTAACAACTGCCTTTCTTTGGTTTCAAGGTGTAGAAACAAAACAAGAGGCACTGTTTACTGCAACCTGGATCCCATCAATTTTAACTTTTGCTATTTATTTCAAACTAATAGCTAGGAAGGATTAGACATGGATGATTCACTAATATTCTTTACTGGTTTATTCTGTTTTGCGCTCGCTATAGTTGGAGCTGTAATGACTGTAGTAGAATTTAAACGCCTAGAGAAAGAAGATAAAAAATAGTATAGTTTGAGGAAGGTCTCGTTTAGTTAAAAAGGGTAGTAGGCGTCTTAATATGCTCTTTACCCTTTTTGTTCTTTAAACTGCTTCTCAGCGTCACTTTTTTATAAAAAACGCGCTGACTTTAAAGGTCTGGTCCTTTCTCATAAAAGTTATATCCTGCGTCGACATAGGTAACTTCACCGGTTATGCCAGAGGCTAAATCTGAACATAAAAAAGCGGCAGCATTTCCAACCTCTTCAATGCTTACGTTTCGTTTAAGGGCAGAGCTCTCAGCGGCATGATCAAGCAGCTTTCCAAAACCTTTAATGCCGCTTGCAGCAAGCGTTTTTATAGCGCCGGCCGATACTGCGTTAACCCGAATGCCTTTTTCTGCGCCCAAAGCCGCAGCCATGTACCTAACGTTAGCTTCAAGTGACGCTTTTGCTACGCCCATGACGTTGTAATTTGGAATCGCCCGAAGAGCCCCTAAATAGCTAAGCGTTAATAAAGCGCCATTTTCATTAAGCATTGGGAGGGCCGCCTTGGCAATAGCCGTAAAACTGTATGATGAGATTTCATGAGCTTTAAGGAAGCCTTCACGCGTTGTAACCTCAACATAATTACCATCTAGTTCTGCTCTATCTGCAAACGCAACGGAGTGAACGATGATGTCAAAATTAGCCCAAGATTTCTTAAGTTCAGCAAAGGTCTCATTAATCTGTTCATCACTAGAGACGTCACAGGGAATGACAATTGACGAGTTACAGATCTCAGCGCATTTTTCGACGCGACTTTTGAGTTTGTCAGTTTGATAGGTAAAGGCAACTTCGCAGCCATTTGCCGCCATAGATTCAGCAATACCCCATGCAATTGAGCGATTAGACGCAACGCCAATGATTAGTGCTTTTTTACCCGTTAAAAACCCCATAAAATCTCCGCAATATTTATAATACAATTACTGATAAATTATAAACACATTGATTGCATTGGTTTTGTTTTTAGCTATTGCTGGTCAAGATTTAAAGTAAACCTTTTTAATAAATCTACTTTTTTATGTTACTACTAATGAAGCACAAACTTTACTACCTCTTATTCCTCGTATTGGTTTCGCTTGATCAGGTTTCAAAACAAATTTTCATGTCCTCTTATGACTTAGGGCAGTCGGTTGCTGTTAACTCATATCTTAGCTGGACGTATCTTCAAAATACAGGCGCCGCTTTTAGTATTATGGCTGATGGCGGGTTTATCCAAAAAACCTTTCTGCTGTCGGTATCTGTTTTAGTTTCTATTTGGGTCATTTTTTGGATTCAAAGAACTTCGAGCAAACACTTACAAAAATTATTTGGCCAGTTTCTTTTGCTATCTGGTGCTGTTGGAAACCTAATCGACAGAGCCCAGTTCGGCTTTGTTGTTGACTTTATTGATGTGCACGTTAACGGCTTCTACTGGCCGGTCTTTAATTTAGCCGATAGTTTTATTTTCCTGGGCGTCGTGCTCATATTGTTTGAGAGGAAATCAACCGCTTAGGGGGATTATCTTTGGGTAATCATCTTAACTGGTAGAATATAAACTTGCGTTTTATACAAACTATTTTTTCATGAAGACAGGCCTCCTACTTCCGATACTTTTAGCGACTAGCATTTCCGTAAGCGCAGAGCTCACGAAGATGTCTGCTGATGGTGAAACCTTAAAGCCCGATAGCTTAGAGTGGTCGTGCGTCCTGGATAAAAAGAATTCCCTGGTCTGGGAAGTTAAAAGTGAAGAGGAGGGGTTGCAATACGCACTTAATACTTACACCTGGTTTGATGGGCTTAGCGGAAGAGATAGCGGAACTTTTACTAAGAATTGTTATTGGGGTAAGAACTGTAATACAAAATCTTTTATCGAGGATATTAATAATCGCGAGCTTTGCAGCTTTAGTGATTGGCGCCTGCCAACCAGAAATGAATTAAACTCGATCGTTGATTATTATGGCGATAGCGATGCGCTGATTAATACTGATTTTTTCCCAAACACTCAGGTAGATACTTACTGGACCTCAACCTCGTTAAAAGAGAGTCCATCGCTTGCTTATGAGATTCCCTTCTTTTTTGGTGGCTCAACAGTCCGAGATAAAACGATCGATACTTTTGTAAGACTTGTAAGAAGTGCTGACTAGGGAGCTCGATCGCGAACTGTTTGAGTC
>JACNFO010000048.1:0-1351 GCA_014384565.1 Candidatus Pseudothioglobus aerophilus | reverse complement strand
TTGATTTTTTAGTTCCGAACCGCTTTAAGCATGGATACGGTTTAAGCCCAGAGATTGTTCAGGAGGCAAAGACCGACAAAGACCCAAATCTAATTATTACTGTTGACAACGGCATATCCAGTAACGAGGGCGCGGCGCTCGCAAGGTCACTTGGTATTGACGTTATCATTACCGATCACCACCTGCCTCCCAAAGTTCTTCCTGAGGCCAACTCAATCATTAACCCAAATTTAAGGGGCTGCGACTTCCCTTCTAAAAATTTAGCGGGCGTTGGGGTTTGTTTTTATTTGTTTTCAGCGCTCAAGACTCACCTTGCTGGTAAGGGTTATTTTGACGCGCACAACATCCAAATTCCAGACCTTCGTGAGCTGCTTGATCTTGTTGCACTTGGGACCGTTGCAGACGTTGTGAAACTCGATCAAAACAATCGAATCCTAGTGAACGAGGGAATAAAGCGTATTCGCCAAAAACTCTGCTCAAAAGGCATTCTAGCAATACTTGAGCTGACCAAGCGTCCAATTGAAACGCTGCAGGCTTCAGACCTTGGATTTACAGTTGCTCCACGAATTAATGCAGCAGGGCGCTTAAGCGACATATCGCAGGGAATCCGATGCCTCTTATCTGAGGATATGAATGATGCCAGAAGGTACGCCCAAACGCTTGAAGAGTTTAATATTAAAAGGCGTGAGGAGCAGACCCGAATGCAGGATGAGGCGCTAGCCATTGTTGAAGGTCAGACCATCGATGAGAGTCAGTTTGCAATCGTTCTCTATGATGAGAGTTGGCATGAGGGCATTGTCGGCATCGTTGCGGGTAAGCTCAAAGAAACCTATCAGTGCCCGTGCGCCGTATTTGCAAAATCAGGCAGCGCACTAAAGGGCTCAATCCGCTCAATACCTGACGTACACATTAAAGATTTACTGGACCTGGTTGATCGCGATAATCCAGGACTGATTGATAAGTTTGGGGGGCACGCGATGGCCGCCGGTTTGGCGCTCCCCCCAGAAAGCTTTGAAAGCTTTAGTGAGGCATTTTCTGAGGCCATTAAAAAACACCTTGAGGGGAAGAAACCAATCATTGAGCTGATGACCGACGGAGAGCTTGAGGCCTCTGAAATAACCCTTAAAAACGCAGAACTTCTTCGAAGTGCTTCTCCCTGGGGCCAGGGCTTCGAAGAGCCAATCTTTTATGGCGACTTTGAGCTTATAGATCAAAAGATTGTTGGTGAAAAACATCTCAAGTGCACTCTAAAACTTGTTGGCGCTAGTTCAATTTTTGAGGGGATTGCTTTTTTCCAGGGCAAGCTTGAAACGAAACAAGTAAAGGTTGCTTATAAGTTAAACGTTAATTC
>JACNFO010000040.1 GCA_014384565.1 Candidatus Pseudothioglobus aerophilus | reverse complement strand
TCCTTACTGGGAACGGCAAGGGTAAGTCTTCTTCTGCAATGGGGATGATTTGTAGGGCTCTTGGTTATGACATGAATGTAGCTCTCGTACGTTTCTTGAAGGGTGAGCAGCAGACTGGAGAGGATCTTTTTCTTGATAGTAACCCAAATGTTGTATCTGCCCATATGGAAAGCGGCTTTACTTGGAATACTCAAGACCAAGAACTTGATAAAAAATTAGCTAATGAAACATGGTTGGAAGCTGAAAAGTTTCTAGCTGATCCAAAAATTAATCTTGTAGTTCTAGATGAAATAACCTACATGATTAATTACAAGTATCTCGATGAGAGATTAATCCTTAAGGCACTTAGTAATAGACCAGAGGGACAGCATGTTGTTATTACGGGAAGAGCAGCCAGTGACGGCATTATTGAGGCCTCTGATACTGTAAGTGAAGTCAAAGATGTTAAGCACGCTTTTAGAGCTAATATTAGAGCTCAAAAAGGCGTAGATCTATAAAAGACTAACTGTTTTCAAGTAAATACTGAATTGCTTGATATAAATACCCTACCGTTACAACCTTCATTCCTTTTATCGGTTTTTTAGGTGCATTACCTTTTGGGATTATTGCCACTTCAAAGCCCTGTTTTTGAGCTTCTGATAACCTTTCCATTGAGTTGTAGACTGGACGAACCTCACCAGTAAGGCCAACTTCTCCGAAAGCAATCCATTTACTCGGAATCACTTTATCTCTTAAACTTGAAACGATTGCAAGCATTACAACTAAATCAGAAGCTGTTTCACTAACTTTAATCCCGCCTACGACATTTATAAAAACGTCCTGATCAAATGTTGCAATGCCTGAGTGCTTATGAAGAATTGCCAGTTGGAGTGACAATCTATTTTGATCAAGTCCTACGCTGACTCTTTTTGGAGTTCCATTAGCTTGGTCGACTAACGCCTGAATCTCTACCAATAAAGGTCTTGTAGCCTCTCTTGTAACCATAACCATTGATCCAGAAGAAGGATTTTCTTGATTTGAAAGAAATATTGAAGATGGGTTACTGACTTGTTGAAGTCCCTTCTCACCCATTGCAAAGACGCTAATCTCATTGACAGCACCAAACCTATTCTTCACGGCTCTGATTATTCTATAACGACCTCCAGCATCCCCCTCAAAATATAAAACAGCGTCAACCATGTGCTCTAAGATTCTTGGGCCTGCAAGTGCGCCGCCTTTTGTAACATGACCAATCATCAAAAGTATTGTGTTAGTTTGTTTGGCGTATTGAGTAAGCTGAGCAGCACAGTCTCTTACCTGTGTGACAGATCCTGGTGCAGAATTTGAAAGGTCGGTAACCATGGTTTGAATGGAGTCAATAACAATAACCTTAGGTCTTGTGTCTTTTGAAATCTTTATTATTTTCTCTAGATGAGTTTCACCTATAAAGAGTATATCTTCCTTAATTCCTAATCGAATAGCCCTATCACTCACCTGTTCAGCTGACTCTTCACCGCTGACATACAAAGTTGTACTTGACGCATTAATAGCTGCTATTGCCTGTAAAATCAATGTTGACTTACCAATACCAGGGTCACCACCAATAAGAACTACAGAGCCATCTACTAATCCTCCACCAAGCGTACGATCAAGTTCACTGAGGCCTGTTGAGAGACGATGATTATTTTGTGACTTGATTTCAGATAGGTTTTGAACTTTAGATGAAGGAAGATCTTTAAGGCTTTCAGGTTTAGAGGAGGTTGCCTGTGATATTACTACCTCTTCAAGTGTGTTCCATTCTTTACAATCTAAGCATTGACCTGCCCACTGATGGTGAGATGATCCACATTCTCTACAAACAAATTCAATTTTAGTTTTTGCCATAAGTCGAAAGATTACTTATTCATTAACTTATCAATCTCACTCTTAAATGCTTCAATATCTTGAAACTGCCTATAAACTGATGCAAACCTTATATAGGCTACCTCATCAAGAGCCCGTAACTCTTCCATTACCCACTCTCCAAGCATTGATGAAGGAACCTCTCTGTCATTTTGAGCCATCAGTTTTCGCTGAATTTTTTGAATTGCAGTTTCAATTTTTGAAGTTTCAACGGGTCGTTTTTCGAGAGCTTTTAGCAATCCAGAACGAAGCTTGTCTTCATTAAATGATTGCCTTGATTCATCACTTTTAATGAGTCTTGGTAAATTTAAATCAACTGTTTCACGAGTAGAGTGTCTTTCCCCACAAGCGATGCACTCCCTTCTTCGGCGGACTTGGGAACCATCATCGAGCAGCCGAGTGTCTAAAACCTTGGTGTCATCGGATTGACAAAAAGGACAGCGCACAATGACTACTTATAAACTGGAAATCTAGAACAAAGTTCTTCAACTTTTGCTCTTACTTCATCGATAACAGATTGATTTTCTAAATCATCACAAATATCACAAATCCAGTTAGTAATGTCTTTGCACTCAGATTCACCAAAACCTCTTGTTGTTCCCGCAGGAGTTCCAACACGTATTCCGCTGGTTACAAAAGGTGATTGAGGATCATTTGGAACGGAGTTCATATTTACTGTAATGTGTGCTTCACCAAGCGCATTATTAACAGCTTTTCCTGTTAGTCCTTGCTCAATAAAGCTTACCAAAAAGACATGGTTGTCTGTTCCTCCTGAGACAACGTCATACCCCCTTTCAAGAAAAACGCTTGCCATAGTTCTAGCATTAATAACGACTTGTTTCTGATAGGCCTTAAATTCGTCACTCATGGCCTCTTTAAAGGCAATCGCTTTAGCAGCAATAATATGCATTAATGGACCGCCTTGAATTCCTGGGAATATAGCAGAGTTGAGTTTTTTTTCAATTTCTGGATTTGCTCTAGCAACAATTAAGCCGCCACGTGGACCTCTCAAGGTTTTATGAGTCGTTGTAGTGCATACATCAGCAAATTCAATAGGTGAAGGATAGTCACCCGTTGCTACTAAACCTGCAACATGGGCCATATCGACAAGAAGGTAAGCTCCTACCATGTCAGCGATTTCTCTAAAGCGAGCCCAATCAACAATCCTTGAGTATGCTGAAAAGCCAGCAATTACCATTTTTGGTTTATGCTCTAAGGCTAATCGCTCAACTTGGTCGTAATCAATCTCACCAGTGGACTCATCTAGGCCGTATTGAATAGCATTAAAATTTTTACCTGAAAAAGAAGGCGCAGCGCCATGCGTTAAGTGACCACCATGCGCTAGACTCATTCCCAATATAGTATCGCCTGGAACTAAAAGCGCTTGAAAGACTGCAGCATTTGCAGTTGAACCAGAATGAGGTTGAACATTTGCATAGGCAGCCCCAAAGAGTTCTTTTGCTCTACTTATAGCTAAGGTTTCTGCAACGTCAACGTGCTCACAGCCGCCGTAATATCGCTTACCAGGATAACCCTCAGCGTATTTGTTTGTCATTTGACAGCCCTGTGCAAACATGACAGCCGGTGAAGTATAGTTTTCAGATGCAATTAATTCAATATGGGCTTCTTGTCTTGCATTTTCAGAATTTATTGCATTTGCAATTTCAGGGTCAACATCATTTAATGTTAGATTTTTATCAAACATAATTGCTCCGTAAATGGAATCTTAAAGGTTTAATTTTAAACACTTTAATTGATAATATCCAAGCTAAATTATTCTTTTTTTTAAAAAGATTACAGTATGATTTTTATACAGTTTTATTATTTTTATTTAAGTTAAACTCTTGAACAAGTCATTAATATTTCTCAGTGGTAAAATTATCTTTTTTAACTATTTTTTAAACAATGAATGTGCTAGTTTTAGGTGCCGGAATTATTGGCACAACTTCTGCCTACTTTCTTGCCAAACAGGGATATAAAGTTACCGTTGTTGATCGACAAGATAGTGTTGCCATGGAAACAAGTCATGCTAATGCAGGACAGTTATCTTACGCATTTTCATCACCTTGGGCATCACCAAGCCTCCCACTGAGTTTGCTTAAGTGGAATCTTAATGGGACATCGCCCTTAGTTGTTAATCCTAAACTCAGTCTTAACACGATTAAATTTATGTATCGAACGTATAAAAATTGCAACTCTAATAGCTATGAAATTAACAAAAGTCGTATGCTTAGAATTGCAAACTATTCTCAAAAAAATTTAATCGATTTAGAGAGTGAGCTTGATATTAATTATGAGCAACGAAAACAGGGGTCGCTTCAGTTATTTTGGAGCCCTAAGGAACTTGAGAAAGCAAAGCAAGATATGGTAATCCTAAAGAAATTCAATATTCAATATGAAGTACTTGATGCTGATGGCTGCGTTGATGCTGAACCTGGACTTCAGTATATTAAAAATAAAATTTATGGCGGCCTACGATTCATCAATGATTTCACAGGAAACTGTTATTTATTTTCCAGTGAATTGTATAAAAAATGTCTAGAGATGGGCGTTAAATTCGAATTTAATACTCATATCGAGTCTATTAGCATTGCTAACAACAAAGTTTCTGCAGTTAAAACAGATCGCGGAGAATTAACCGCGGACAGTTACTCAGTATCGCTTGGCAGCTACTCACCCAGAGTTCTGTCTGATATAGGTATAGATATTCCTGTTTATCCAGTCAAGGGTTATTCCATTACCCTTCCAGTCTTGAGTGATCTCGATGCCCCTCAGTCAACGATTATGGATGACAAGAATAAAATAGGCATAACCAGACTGGGAGACTTTATAAGGGTTGCTGGAATAGCGCATTTAACAGATTACAACTCCAACCTAAGAGAAAAGGCCCTCCACTCTTTAAAAGAAGGGCTTGATAATCTTTTTCCTCATGCGGCAAAGGAGACTGATGATGTTAAGTTTTGGACAGGTTTTAGGCCCAGCACTCCTGATTCAACTCCTATCATTGGTGCAACGCCTTACTCAAATTTATATTTAAATACTGGTCATGGCACGCTGGGATGGACAATGTCTCTAGGCTCTGGCAAACTATTGGCAAACATAGTTGCAGGCAATGAGACTGAAATATCTTTAGAAGGAATTGCCATGAGTCGTTACAAGTACTCGAATAAAACAAATTTAAATTATGGCTAGAAAGTGCACTGCAGTAATAAATCTTAGCGCAATTAAGCAAAATTATCTTTACGCTAAATCCTTGTCTGCTAATTCTTATGCAATCGCAGTTGTAAAGGCTAATGCCTATGGTCATGGCGCTGTTAAAGTTGCAAAATATCTAGAAGATTGTGCTGATTTTTTTGGCGTTGCGTGCATAGAAGAAGCAATTGAATTAAGGACTGCTGGATTAAGCAAAACCCCAGTCTTACTGATGGAAGGTATTTTTGAGTTGTCAGAGCTTGCCTTAGCAATTAAAAACAACTTAATAATAACGGTTTGCAGCCCACTTCAACTTGAGTGGATTCTTAATGCCACAATAAATAAAAAGATTGATGTTTTTATTAAGCACGACTCTGGAATGGGAAGGCTTGGCTTTCAAGATGCTCAATTTAAGGAGGCTATTAGCTCTCTAGAAAAAAGTAATAACATTAACAAGATAACCCTGATGACTCATTTTTCTAGTGCTGACAACCTTGAGAGTAAGACGACTTCAGAACAAGTTATTGATTTTGAAAATGCTGTTGGAAGTCATAATTATTCATTATCTTTAGCTAACTCGGCTGCTATTTTGGCTTGGGAGTCAACTCATAAAGATTACACACGCCCAGGTATTATGCTTTATGGGTCCTCTCCATTTAAAGATACATTACAACAAAAAAAGTTAGCTCCTGTGATGACTCTATCTTCCTCATTGATCTCAATAAAAAACTTTAAAGCAGGTCAATCAATTGGCTATGGCGAGCGCTTTATTTGCAAGAAAGATACACTAATAGGTGTTGTGGCTATTGGTTATGCAGATGGCTATCCCCGAAGCGCTGCAGATGGGACCCCTGTATTTATTAATGGCTTGAGGTGCTCAGTAGCAGGAAGAGTTTCGATGGACATGATGACCATTGATTTAAGTAATGCTCTAAATCCACAAGTTGGAGACCGAGTTGAACTCTTTGGTGAAAATATTCCAGTAGATGAGCTTGCAGAATGGTGCAATACCATATCTTATGAAATATTTAGTAAAATTACCAACAGAGTTTATAAAACTTATGTCCAATAATTTTTCAATACTAATATAATGCATTTAATTCATTATTGTATTTCTTAAAAACCATGCTTTCACTTAACCAAATCAACGCATTTAATAAAGATGGATATGTAGTTGTAGAAGATTTTATTAATCAAGAGCAAAGAGAGCTTTTAATGAAGCGCGCTGAAAAACTAATTGATGATTTTCAGCCACCCTCTTCACATTCAGTGTTTACAACAGATGAGCAAGAAAGAACGAGTGATGAATATTTTTTAAGCTCTGGAGATCAAATTCGATTTTTTTTTGAAGAAAAGGCAATCGATGACAAGGGAAACTTTACCGTTCCCAAACAAAAATCTATTAATAAGATAGGCCATGCGCAGCATGAATTGGATCCTGTCTATAAAAAAGTAATTAATGAACTTAATTTGCCAGAAATTGGCCTACAGCTGGGAATCAAAAAACCTAGGAAGCTACAATCTATGCACATCTTTAAGCAGCCCAGTATTGGAGGTGAGGTTGGACTTCACCAAGACTCAACATTCTTATACACAAGCCCAATGAGTTGTATTGGATTTTGGGTAGCCCTTGAGGATGCAAATAAAGAAAATGGCTGTTTACAAGCAATTACTGGAGGACACTCAATTCCACTTAAAAAGCGCTTTAAATTGTCTTCTGGTGGAGGCACTGAGTTTGAAATTTTAGATGATAGTCCTTTTCCTGATAACAAGTTAGACATGCTTGAGGTTAAGGCTGGTACTCTAATCATCTTGCATGGTCAGCTTCCTCATTACAGTGCTGCAAACACATCAGAGCGATCTCGACAAGCGTTTAGCCTACATTTAGTTGACCAAGATTGCCACTATGCAAAAGATAACTGGCTACAATCTGAATTTTAAATTTAACGTCTAGAAATAACTTATGAATGATAGAAAAACAATTGATGTCCATAACGTTGAATTTATACCATTTGATCGTTATGGCTCTCCAGTTCCAAAAATGAGTTGGCATATCATCAGTTATGACCAAGTATCAGGACAAGGAAGCTATGTCTTAAAAATGGATCCAGGGGCACAAACTGTCCCGCATAAGCATATGGGTTTTGAGGAGTTTTTCATAGTGGAAGGAGAGCTAATTGACTCAGACGGAGTGGTCTTTAATAAAGGTGAATTTGTTTCTTTTAAACCTGGGAGTCAGCACTCTTCTTATTCTAAAAAAGGTGCCTTAATCATCGTTTTTCAAAGAGGCTTAAACATGCCCCTGAAGGAGAAGTAAATGTCAGTTGAAATCAGAAAAACACTATTACACGTTGAAAAAACTCTTATTGAAGGCAACAAAAAAGCAGACAAACCGCTTACTTTAATAGCAGCGATTGCTGTTATAAAAAACCCTTGGGTTAACCTACAAAACGGCGGTAAATATACAGAAGACCTCAAGCCAGGAATACTAGATGTTGCGCCAGAGCTTGGTGAAATATTAACCGCCATGATTATTAAGGAGGCTGGCTCAGGGGATAAAGTAGAGGGATATGGTAAGTCTGCTATAGTAGGGCTTAAGGGAGAGATTGAGCATGCTTCTGCTATTATCCATACACTTCGATTCGGTAATTATTATCGTGAAGCTGTCGGAGCCCAATCTTACTTGTCATTTTGCAATACAAGGGGTGCTGCAAACGCGCCCATCATGATTCCTTTAATGGATAAAAATGATGCCGGGCGGCGCTCGCATTACTTAACAATTCAGCTCGCTATACCTGATGCTCCGGCTGATGATGAGTTAGTCATCGCATTAGGTGCTTCAATCGGCGGCAGACCCCATCATAGAATAGGTGACCGATATCAAGACTTGAAAGACTTAGGTCATGACGTAGACAACCCTGCAAACGTATAGGCAAGGAAGCATTAGTTTTCTGAATCTGATTGAGATTCTATAGCCTCTTCTGCAATCACCTCCATTGCAACCATACTCGGTATTTGCGCCATAACTTGGAAGTCTGATTGATCCGATTCGTCAACGTCTTTATTAATAAACATCATAACAAACACTGTTAACCCAATCACCAAGTGAACTAGACTTAAGTACAATAAGAAACCAAGACTGCCAAAAAGGTTAAGAAAGTAACTCATTGAGAAAGGCCCTAAAGCTGCAAAGACACTATAAACAAAAATAATGGTTCCGCTTGCACTGACCATTTGACTTGGCTTCAAGCGGTCGTTAGTTTGCGCAACTCCAAGAGAGTATAGAGGTAAAGTACTTGCGCCTATAACTCCATTTAAGATTAAAAAAGTGGGAGTAGAAAAATCATACATACTCAAAAGAATACAAATCCCTACAACGACTGAGCAACACAACAAGATTACTTTTCTTCGATCTATTTTATCCGATAGCCAGCCAAGTGGCCACTGTGATAAGGCGCCAAAACCTATAAATAGAGTCATAAAAAGTGCGGTCTCTGAAACGCTCAAACCTGACTGAATCGCATAAATTGTTCCTACTCCAAAAAAACCAGCAGAAGCAAGCCCGGAAATACCGATTGTCGCAACACCAGAGGGGGACGCTTTCCAGAGTGCTTTAAAGCCTAAAGACTCCTGATGTTCAACATCAGGCGCTTTAATTTCAGTCAGGAGTATTGGAATAAGTGAAATTGAAAGCAATATAGAGGCAAGAAGAAATAGGTTTACACCAGCTGGGTCATCGATCACAAACAAGCCTTGGCCCATAGCCAAACCGCCCCAAACAACGACCATATGAATTGAGAATAGTTGGCCTCGGTTCTTGTTCGAAGAGATAGAGTTAAGCCATCCCTCAACAATAATCATAATTCCAGCAACACAAAAGCCTGACAAGAATCTTGATACAAACCAAACAGGCGGCTCTATAAATAATAACTGTATTAGAATTGCAGTTGAGGCGATAGAGGCGAAAGCCGCATAGGTGCGTATTTGCCCCGTTTTCTTAATTTGATCAGGAGCTATCAAAGAGCTCGCAAATGCCCCCAAAAAATAACCTGACATTACAAATCCAGTTGTTAGAATTGAAAAACCTTCATAATCTGCCCTCCAGCTACTTAAAGTTCCCTGTAAGCCATTGCCCAAACTGATAAACAATATCCCTAAGAATAGTGGCCATATAGAGCGCATAACGATAGTCAGCATAATAATTTCAATTCCATTAGAAAATAAAAAAAATCATTGATAAAAAAAGAAACAGTTTATCATGACACTTTTTACAAAAAAAATGGATTTTAATGTATTTGTGCGGGGTGTTTTCACAAATATAGTGAAAAGTTTAAATGATTGATATTACTAAAAAAATATGGACTATCTATATTCTTGAATGTGGCGATAAAACACTGTATTGTGGAATTACAAATAATTTAGAAAGACGAATGAGGCAGCACAGGGGGGAGGTCAATGGTGGAGCCAAATATACAAGGTCACGCAAACCTTTAAGGGTTGCTTATACTGAAGAGGTTTTGACAAGAAGTGAAGCCTTAAAAAGAGAGTTCATTATAAAAAAGATGACTAAACGTGATAAGGCTGAACTAGCGAACTTAATTTAAGCCTAAGTCCTGCAGGTTAGACAGGTCATTTAAAACCATTTCTGAGTGCGTCTTAGGGTCAACTGACAAATAAATCTTAGCAATTTCACCTTCTGGATTTACGATAAAAGTATTACGTTTGGCGGACTTGAAGCCTAAGAAGTTGTTTAAAGAGTTATACTTTTTTGCAACCAATCCTTCAGAGTCCGACAACAGTGAGAAAGGAAGACTATTTTTTTCAGAAAATTTCTTGTGAGATTCAACACTATCAAGACTTAATCCAAAAACGATTGACTTGCTAGCTATAATTCTTTTAACTGCATCTCTAAAGTCACATGCTTGCGTAGTGCAGCCTGGAGTGTCATCTTTTGGATAAAAATACAAAATAACCCACTTGCCCTTGTAGTCACTCAGCTGATGACTTAGACTATTTTGATCATTTAATGAAAAGTTTGGCGCCTTATCTCCAAGTTCCAGCGCCGCACTTGTCGTTAAAGAAATCGCTAACAAAAGCAGTACGGTAAATAGTTTATTAATAGTTTTAATTTTCATTTTTAAAAAAATGTTTTAGTTTAGGATGATTTTAGATTGAATGTATTTTGTAAATAAATTAGATTTGTTTATTTTTCTTAGAGTTACGTATTGCACTCTGGTACCAATTCATAGCTTTTAAGAGCTGTTTTTCATTGATATTATTTCTCTTACAATAAGATTTAGCAATATTTGCTAAGGATGGCTTTAAAGACAATTGCTTCTGTGTTTGATTCATAGTTATTCCAAGAAAAATGCTTTAGTTGACCGATAAGGAGTGACCTGTCAACTAAAGCGGGTACCTCTTATGCCAAACGGAGAGAGAATGACAAAAGTTTTGAGGTTCTTTAAAAAACTTAAAATTCGTAAACATTGCTTTTAGCTATTAGAGACTTGCATAATGATTATGTATAATCTAAGTACAAATGAAGAGATTATTGGCACTATGTTTAGTTGCAATTTAAAGGGGTTGTAATTGCAACGGCTCTAATAAACTAAAAACAATATGCACATATTAATTAATGTCTCAGGCTTTCAAATGTTTAATAGATGGAGTTTTGATGAAGACTTTATGAAGTTTCTTTCAATTTTTTTGTTTTAAACTACAATAACTTTTTTTTATTACAAATTATTATCACAAATGCAAACCATCTTAATAGTTGAGGACGACAAAACAATTGCTGAGAGTATTGCTTTTATCCTCGAGCAAGACTCTTTTAATTGCAAGTGGTTTGACAATGGTCAAGACGCGCTTGAATATATAAACAATAACGAAGTTGATCTAATTCTTCTTGACGTTGGTTTGCCTGATATGAGTGGGTTTGATGTCCTTAGAAAGGTCCGTGAAAAATACAGCATACCGGTTATTATAATTTCAGCAAGGGATGATGAGTCAGACCAGGTTCTCGGTCTTGAAGGTCTAGGGGCAAATGCTTACGTCACTAAACCATTAAGCCCAAGGCTTGTTGTTGCTCATGTTCGCGCTCAGCTAAGAACTGGAAAATCAAACACTAGTTCTGGCACCTCAAAGTTTGGTATCAATCATGCTATGCAAAGAGTTGTGTTTAATGAAATTGAGCTAACACTTACTCCTGCAGAATTTAAAATTTTATCTCACCTTGTTAAAAACCCGAACAGAGTTCACTCCAGAGAGTTCTTAATGAGCATTATTTGGGATAGACCCCATGGCTCTGACATTAAAACGATTAATACTCATATTAAATCAATTCGTAAAAGACTTCATGAGGTTGACGAAAACAGCGATTTTATTGAAACCCATAGAGGAATTGGATATAGCCTAATTGAATGAGACACTTTAAGCTAAACATTGGTACCAAACTTTTTTTTCTCTACTTCATCATAAGCTCAACTTTACTTTGGGTCTTTGCTCACAGAACCGCACTCGAATCAGCAAAATCAGTCATGGTTGAAGTTTCAAGCCTAATGAGCAGAGTAGCCTCTCAAAACAACAAAGACGGTGAAATTGATTTAGAAACCTTTGAAAGTTTGATTGTTAACTATTTACGATCTCAAAGAAACACAAGAAGTGCTGATAGCAATCAAAAACTTGAAAACCTTGCAATTTATGTTACTGACAAGGATGGTCTCCTTGTATTAGACTCTAGAGGGCTTATACTCGGTAAAAATATGAGAGCTCATAATGAAGTTGATTCAGCCCTAAGTGGCGATCAAGGCATCACCAGAGTGGTTATTGAGAGTGTCCCTGGGCCCAAAAAAGCTAAAGGAATTGTCGTTGAATACTTTTACAAGTCAAGGTTTCTTAACGCTTCAAATCCAATCTATGGAAACAACGGTGAAATCTTAGGTGCAGTAGTTGTTGTAGCGCCTTTAATGGATTTATTAGATCAAAACTATCTCTTACAATTTATCTTTTATATTTTTCTAATTTCATTAATTTTTGGTGCGTTAGGGAGCTACAGGATTTCCAGAAATATCAGGCGCATAGAAAAATATACCGCCAGTCTTTTTAGTGGTGAAGAGGTTATTGCTCCTGATCTTAATAACCAATTCAATAAACTTGCTAAAACTATTGAAAATGCACGTGCCGAGGTTGAGCTTAAGGACGATGTTGAGCAGTATATTGATACCCTGGCGCATGAACTAAGAACGCCTATAACAGGGATTCAGCTTACTGCAGAAAACTTACTCACGCCAATGAGTGACGCGCAAAGAAAAAGGTTTATTGAAAACATACTGGATTCAAATAAGCATATGGATCTTCTGGTCAATAGATTGTTAGATCTATCAAGAATTGAAAGACGGGAAACGCTTAAGGCCGTTGAGCCAGTAAACATTTTGCAGATCGTTAATAACGTTTTAAAGGCGCCTAGCCGCGCAAAAAATATCTCAGATAAAGATTTAAATATAGTTCTTGAGATTAACAACAAATCTCTAATTAAGGCTGAAAAAATTTTACTAGAGCAAGCTATTGGAAATATTGTAAATAACGCTTTAGACTTTAGTCCAAAATCAGGAACAATTACTATTAAGGTCTCTGAAACTAATACCGCCATTTCAATTATCGTTCTTGATGATGGGCCAGGAATACCTCCCCACGTTCTCAGCAAGCTATTTACCCGGTTTTTTTCTGTCTCTAGGCCAGATACAGGGGTTCGAGGAAACGGCTTAGGACTTCGATTTGTTAGAAAGATAATGCAGCTTCATGGAGGCGAGGTAACCCTTCAGAACCGCTTTATTCAGCAAGGAGCAGAGGCAAAACTGAGGTTTCCTACTAATATTAAGTAGCCTAGCTTATAGGTTTGAGCTTTCTGCTTGGTTTTTTGTTCCAAAATGCGCGTTTTTTTGCCTTATTTGGTTTTTTTTGTTCATCCCTTTGGCCGTCACTATTTTTAGCAGCACTGCCCTGAGAATCATTTTTGTTTCTACTTCTATTACGATTTCTATTTCTTCCTTGGGGCTTTTGATCGTTTAGTTTCTTTGGTTTTTTGGACCTTACTGGAAGCAGTTCGCGTGACTTTGGAAGATCATGATTTGGCACAAAATCATCAATTAACTCACGCTCTAGTTCTTTTTGGATGAGGCGCTCAATATCAAATAATTGTTTGGCTTCGTCTGCACTGACCAAAGAAATTGCTTCGCCGCCTCTTCCCGCCCTTCCAGTTCGGCCAATTCTATGAACATAGTCCTCTGGGACGCTCGGTAAGTCAAAATTAATCACGTGCGGGAGTTGGTCAATATCAATTCCACGCGCTGCAATATCAGTAGCCACAAGAACTCTCACTTTTCCAGCCTTAAAGTCAGCTAATGCACGAGTTCTAGCGCCCTGACTTTTGTTTCCATGAATTGCAGTTGCACTGATGTTTTTCTTTTCTAGGTTAGTAGCAATTCTATTAGCACCATGCTTGGTTCTACTAAATACCAGGACTTGTTGCCACTGACCCTTATTAATTAAATGGGTTAAAAGTGCAGTTTTGCTAGACTTATCTACCGGACAAATCCAGTGCTTTATTGCCTCAACTGTAGAGTTTCTGGGCGTAACTGAAATCTCAGCTGGTTCATGGACAAGACCCTTTGCAAGCCTACGGATGTCTTCAGAAAAAGTTGCTGAAAACATTAACGTTTGGCGTTTTTTTGGTAATAATTTAATAATTCTTTTAATGTCATGAATAAACCCCATGTCAAGCATACGATCAGCTTCATCCAAAACCAATATCTCTAATTCATTAAAATTGACAGCATTTTGAGAATGAAGGTCGAGTAGTCTTCCAGGAGTAGCAACTAATATGTCAACCCCTTTACGAAGCTTTTGCATTTGAGGGCCAATGCCAACGCCCCCAAAAACGACTGTTGAGCTCAACGGCAAGTTCTGACCATAAGTTTTAACACTTTCAAGGATTTGTGCAGCAAGCTCTCGAGTTGGCGTTAATATAAGAGTGCGAGTGTGATTTGATGATGCCCTTTTACCATCTGAAAGGATTTGTAATATTGGCAGCGTAAAACCTGCAGTCTTTCCTGTACCGGTCTGGGCAGCAGCCATTAAGTCTTTTCCCTCTAAAACAATAGGGATAGATTTTTCCTGAATTGGCGTAGCGTCAGAGTAGCCTTGCGCTTCAATAGCATCAAGAAGTTGTGGTAATAGTCCTAGCGTTGAAAAACTCATCTGGTAGCATCAAAAAAAATATGGGTGTATTTTACGGGCTTAGTTGAGCCATAACTTGTAATCTCAAATATGAATGGAAATGGTGAGCAAAAAAGAAGACTATGTTTTACATTGAACCTTATGCTATTTAGTTATAATAAAATTGTATTTTCTTGCTCTAGACAAAGGTAATTTATATGGTATTATTCGCCAGTTTTGTTACGAAATTTAATCAACTATGAAAATAATTATTCCTATCAAGCGAGTCCTTGATCCCTACACGCAAGCCCGAGTTAACAAGCAAACTGAGCAAGTCGATCTTACCAATGCAAAGATGGCTATGAATCCTTTTTGTGAGATTGCAGTTGAAGAGGCCTTAACTCTTAAAGAAAGTGGCGCTGCATCCGAAACTATTGCGGTTAGTATTGGTACTGATAAAACTGTAGATACACTTAGAACAGCTCTTGCAATGGGCGTTGATCGTGCAATCTTTATTAAGACTGAATCTGAACTTGATTTACAGCCGTTACATGTTGGTAAAATTTTGGCTAATATTATTAAGCGCGAAGAAGCCGAACTCATCATAATGGGTAAGCAAGCAGTTGATAATGATAATAACCAAACGGGTCAAATCCTATCAGGCCTTTTGGACTATTCTTTGGGTACTTTTATATCGCAATTCGATCTTAGCTCTGATGCCAGTAGTGTTGAAGTTAGTCGTGAAATAGATTCAGGAATTGAAACTAGAAAGCTTAACCTTCCAGCAATTGTAACGGTTGACTTAAGGCTTAATGAGCCTAGATATGCTTCACTCCCCAATATTATGAAAGCCAGATCCAAGCCCTTGGAGACAATCGAGCTAGATAGCCTTGGAATTGATACATCCCCGCGCATTAAAGTTATCAGTGTTGTGGAGTCAGGAACTAAAGATAGAGCCTCCAAGCAGATCAGTTCTGCTGAAGAGTTATTTTCAGAATTAAATCAAATGGGAGTTCTGTAATGTCAGCACTTATATTAATTGAACTCAACGGATCAGAGGTAAACGCAAGCAGCAGAGCGGCTATTACTGCAGCCTCACAGCTTTCGGATAGTATTGATGCGCTGGTTCTAACGAACGACGCGTCAAACTCAGCATCTGTATCTAAGTTAGCTGGAATCAACTCAGTCAAAATGATTGTTGATGATGCGCTTGAGAATGCCAATGTAGAGGTAGCGAGCAAGCTAATTGCAGACGCAATGAGTGGCTATAAATACCTCGTTTCAGGTTCTTCAACTTACAGTAAAAATATTTTACCGCGTGTTGGTGCCCTTCTAGATGTTCAGCCTATATCAGACGTGTGTGAAATTAAGTCAAACAATACATTTGTAAGGCCGCTATACGCTGGAAACATTATGGCGACAGTAGAATCTTCAGATGACACAATCATCATGACAGTTAGAGCAACTGCGTTTGATCATTCAGGCGACGGAGGCTCAGCTGAAGTTGAAGTATTGACATCAGCAATACCGGAGTCAAACTCAACCTTTATTTCACTCCAAGAATCCCAATCTGAGCGCCCTGAGTTAACAACAGCAGCAAGAATTGTCTCTGGTGGTCGCGGACTTGGATCCAAAGAGAATTTTGCTCTGATTGAGCAATTAGCAGATAAACTTGATGCAGCAGTTGGCGCTTCAAGAGCTGCTGTGGATGCAGGCTTTATCTCTAACGATTATCAAGTTGGTCAAACTGGAAAAGTAGTTGCGCCTCAGCTCTACTTAGCTGTAGGAATATCTGGCGCAATTCAACATCTTGCCGGCATGAAGGACTCACAGGTCATCGTTGTTATTAATAATGATCCTGATGCACCTATGTCGAGAATGGCAGATTTGGTATGGCAGACCGATCTATTTGGCGCTTTAAAAGAATTAAACGAATATCAAGTCTAGGAAGCTAGTTAATGGAAAGAGAGTCAATTGAATATGATGTAGTTGTAGTTGGTGGGGGCCCATCTGGACTAGCATCTGCTTGCAAACTCAAACAACTCAATCCTAATCTGTCGGTATGCCTACTTGAAAAAGGCGCCGAAATCGGCTCACACATTCTCTCTGGAGCAGTATTCGAGCCTAAAACCCTCTTTGATTTATTTCCTGAAGACGCCAAGGACTGTCCAACACTTAAAACCCCTGTTGCCAAAGACGACCTTTACTGGCTTACTAACAATAACAAAAGTATAAAAATACCTTCTTGGTTAATTCCAAAAAGCCTTCACAACAAAGGAAATTATATAATATCACTTGGTGAGTTATGTCAATGGATCTCTGAGAAAGCAATGGAGCTTGGCGTTGATATCTTTCCAGGCTTTCCTGCCCAAAAATACCTTACTGATGAAAGTGGAAGAGTTATTGGTATTGCAACGGGCGATATGGGAATTGACAAAGAGGGAAATCACAAAGGTACCTATACTCCTGGAATGGACATACTTGCTAAGCAGACAATTTTTGCAGAAGGCGCAAGAGGCCACCTAGGTAAGAAGTTGATAAAAGCGTTTAATCTTGACGAGGGAAAAACTCCTCAACACTTTGCTATAGGCTTCAAAGAAGTATGGGAAGTTGATAACGATAAGCATAGTCCCGGTGACGTTGTACATACTATGGGATGGCCTCTTAAAGGCGGAACGTCTGGTGGTGGATTCCTCTATCACTTCGACAACAACAGAATCGCTGTTGGCCTAATTGTTGATCTCAATTATAGCAACCCAAGTCACAGCCCTTTTCAAGAATTCCAGCAATTTAAACAGCATCCATCCATTAAGCAATATCTTGAATCTGGCAAGCGAGTTTCTTATGGCGCAAGAGCAATCACCAAAGGCGGCATTAACTCCCTTGTAAAAATGGAGTTTGATGGAGGCATGATTGTTGGCTGTGATGCTGGAACTTTGAACCCTAGTAAGATTAAAGGTAGTCACTGTGCACTCCAATCTGGAATATTAGCCGCTGAGTATATTAATAAAGTGCTTTCAGAAGAAAACTGTGATTTTGATGACTTATTTAAAAGCAGTGCCCTTTTCAAAGAGCTCTATGAATCGAGAAACTTTAGTGCCGCTATGCACAAATTTGGTTTTTATCTTGGCGCAACTTATAACTTTATTGAATCAAATATTTTTCGAAACAAACTTCCGTTCACTATTAAAGACGAGAATAGGGATTGCGATTCATTAAGCCTTAGCAAGTCTTCGCCTATAAAAGAATACCCCGCTCCAGATAACGTTTTGAGTTTTGATATTACCTCTTCTTTATTCTTGTCTGGAACGAATCATGAGGAAGACCAGCCTGTTCATTTGAAGCTTACAGATGCATCAATCCCCTTAGCTCACAATAAAAAACTCTATGATGAGCCAGCTCAGAGGTATTGCCCCGCTGGAGTCTATGAAATAATTGAAAAAGATGGTGAAGATTATTTCCAAATCAATGCGCAAAACTGTCTTCACTGCAAGACCTGCGACATTAAAGACCCTTCACAAAATATTAATTGGGTGCCTCCTGAAGGCGGTGGCGGGCCTAATTATATTGGGATGTAAGGCTAGCTACATTGATTTGCAGTAATTACCACAGTATTAACAATCTCATCAACGCTACAACCCCTAGACAAGTCATTAACTGGTTTTGCCAGCCCCTGTAGAATTGGGCCAATTGCTTTGGCTCCTGAAAATCTCTGAACCAGCTTATAGCCAATGTTTGCAGCATCAAGGTTTGGAAAAATTAAGACGTTTGCAGGTGGTGTAAATGAAGCCTCAGGATATTTAATTCTTAAGACCTCGTTATCGAGAGCAGCATCAAGCTGAATGTTTCCAATTATTTGAGCACCTGCAAGCCTAGACTTTAGAATATCAGTTGCATCTCTTACTTTATCAACCTCTGCGTGATTGGCACTTTGATTTGTTGAAAATGAAAGCATAGCCATCTTAGGTTTTTCCTCTAAAAACAATTTTGCCGTTTCATAGGCGCTTTGGGCTATTTCTACAAGCTCTTCAGAGTTGGGATTAATATTCATTGCACAATCTGAAAAAACCATATTTTCACCATACATTTTGTGATTCTGATCAAACGCCATTAGGAACAAACTCGAAACTAGTTTACTGCCTTTAGAAACGCCAATAATTCGAAGTGCATTACTAAGAACCTCCTGGCTTGGAGTTATAGCACCCGTAACAACGCCATCAACATCACCTCTATGAAGGGCAATCATTGCAAATACAGTTGGGTTTGATATCATTTCAAGAGCAACCTCTAAAGTAACACCCTTGTGCTTTCTTATTTCAAACAAGGTTTGGGCGTACTTGACCTTCAAATCTTCGTTTTCACGGTTAATTGTCTCTATACCCAGAAACTTGTCTGAATCTATGTCAAAAAGTACAATTTGAGCAATTTTTTGACTCGACAGAATGTGAGCCGCCTCTAGGACTCGAGAGTCACTAGATTCGGGTAATAAGATACGTGGAAATTTCGCTTTAGCCTTGTTGGATAGGTCTTCTAATAACGCCATTATTCTGCCTTAATTAAGTTCATCATAGTTTACCCGAAAATGCCTTAATTCAATTAAGGCTTAAACTCTAAAAACTTAATACATAATTAGGTATGACTATAGTGACTTGCGATTTTAAGACGTTGAATTTTTCCAGATGGACCTTTAGGTAGTGGCTTATCAACAAAAATTATTTGACTAGGCGTCTTATATTCTCCAAGATCTGCTGTACAAAGTGCAAGTAATTCTTCCTCATTAACAATTAAATTATCTTTCAAAAAAACACAAGCTGAAATTTCTTCACCATAGTTTTCATCTTTAATGCCAAATGTACATGCCTCCAATACGGCATTATGCTTATAAAGCGTATCATCTATCTCTCTAGGTGATATGTTTTCTCCACCTTTAATAATTAACTCTTTCTTTCTGCCAGTTATAAAAAAGAAACCATCCTCATCTTCAACACCAAGGTCACCAGTCAAAAAATAACCATCTTTATTAAAAGCCTCTGCTGTCGCCTCTTCGTTTTTAAAATACTTTAAAAGAACGTTATCGCCTTTGATCACTAGTTCACCAGTGTTTCCAAAAGCTAGGTAATTTCCAGAGTCATCTATAATTTTAACTTCATTGCCATAAGGCCTTCCTGCAGAGCCATGCTTACATTGATCCATAGGATTTGAAAGGATTTGAGCTGACGTTTCAGTGAGGCCCATTGTTTCAATAATTCTAACATTAAATACTTTTTCAAATTTTTTATGGACCTCAGGAGAAAGAGGTGCTGATGCAGACCTACCAAAGCGAAGATTTTTAAGATTCAATGAACTTATATCAAAATTATCATTAAGTAGATAATTAATAATAGTAGGAACAACACTAAACCAGGTGCATTTATATTTGTCAATAATATTCCAAAAATTAGTAACACTAAACTTGCTAACAATAACAACGCAGCTATTACTTACTAGGGCGCTTGCAATGGACACCATTTCAGCATTAATATGGTAAAGAGGCAGTACGCAAAAAGATACATCATTTTTATTAATTTCATGCGCTAAAGCGGTGTTTCTGCCTCCAGCTAAAACATTTTTGTGGGAAAGCAGAACCCCTTTCGGCACGCCAGTTGTGCCCGAGGTATAAATCAATACTGCCGGCGTATCTGATAATAAAGTCTTAGTAATTGAATTAACAATTTTATGGTTATTAATTTCTAAGTCATTCGCTTTTTCATGGCAAATAACTTGGACATTTGAGGCTTCAAGAATATCACTGAACTTATCAATATAGATCTTAGAGGCGAGTATTAGCTTGCACTCTGAGTGTTCTATTGTGTACTTAATTTGTTTAGCTCCTGCCAGCACATTTAATGGCACAATTGTTATGCCATGATACATCGCCGCAATAAAAAGAAGTGAAGATGCATAGCCATTATCAAGCATAAACCCAACTTTATCACGCGCATGAATATTGTTTTGCTGAAAAAAAATACCTAACTTCAAAATATCTTTTTTAAGCTGACCATATGAAATATGAAGGTCTAAATCTGCATCAATCAAATAGTTTTTATTTGGCGTAGTTTCTGCAAATTGATTAACCAGCTCTGTAATCGTAGATGGGGTTAATGAATATTTTTCCCAGTAACTTGAAAAGATATCATCTTCCGAGGGCTCATCAGTTTTAATGGTTTTAACTATTTTGGTTATATTTAGGTAGTGCTTATAATTTAAGTTTTCATCTGTAATATTATTGCCCCATGTTCCGCAGCCCATCGATAATGAAAATGGAAGCCCATTATCAAAGTTACCACCAGTTGCAAAACAATGCGCTTGATTTACTATAACTCTGCAAACAGGTAACTCATTTCCAAGCCTAAGAATATTGTCTTTATTTTCACTATGAATACTGCAAGAATGTCCTTTACCTTGATTGTCAAGAATGGTAGTTGCAATTTCAACGGCATGATCAAAATTTTTGGCTCTATAAACTGCCAAAACGGGTGAGAGTTTTTCCATTGAAAATGGGTAATCTTTGCCAACATTTTCTTCTTCAACCATAAGGAACTTAGAGTTCATATGTTTCTCATTAAGTCCTGCAAAAGAAGCAATTTCATTAGATTTTTTTGCAATTATATTTCGGTTTATGACGCCTTCTTTACTCCACATGTTTTTTGCAAGGACAGCTTTTTCCTTTGAATTTAACAATGAGCCACCCTCTTTTTCAAGAGATTTAATTAGTGCATCATAAATACTATCTAGAACAATAATACTGTTCTCTGAAGAGCAACTTGTTGCATTATCAAAAGTCTTTGAAGTCATAATTTTGTGAGATGCTTCATCTAAATTAGCGCTATCGTCGACTATTGCAGGAACATTACCAACTCCAACACCTAGCGTTGGGGTACCACTTTGTAATGCTCTTTGTATATTATTTTGTGATCCAGTCGCCACAATTAAATCAACAAGTTTTGATAATTCGTTCGTATCATCTTTGCTGATTGGCTCAGGTAATGATTGAACGATATTTTTAGGTGCTCCAATACGCTGAATGGCTTTTTGCATTAGCTCAACCACTCTACTACAAACCAATGCGCCTTTTGGTGATGGCGCCAATATGACTGCATTTCTACACTTAAGTGCATTAATTACTTTATTTAAAGGGGTTGCAATAGGGTTTGTTGAGGGCACAATTGCGCCAACCACACCAACTGGTCTTGCAATCTCAGTTAGGCCTTTTTTAATATCTTGGTTAATAACTCCAACCGTTTCAACACCTTTTAGATCTCTGAGGAGTCCAATAGTTTTTCGTCGATTTTTTCTCATCTTGTCTTCAACATTTCCAAGACCAGTATGTTTTACTGCCATCTCAGAAAGATTTTGATTATTTTCGGGCTGAATTACTTCCCAGGCAACCGCCAGAATTAATTCATCAATCTGCTCTTGAGAATAATCGTTAATAATTGATTGAGCTTTTCTTGCCTCAATAACAATACTTGCTATTGATGATTTTTGTTTAATAGTCATTACTTATTTATATGAATTATAAGAATTTATTGGAGAGCTTTAATAGCCCTCCAATAAAAAATATTTCAGCAAATTTTACTTTACTTGAGACCCGCTAGGAGCTCAGTAAGATAAGCCTGTCTTTCATTCCACATGGCAATAACTTCGTCTCTAGACATCACTCTTGATGGCGAGTTAGTAGACTTCATTTTTCCTTGTGTCTTCCCCTCATTAAACATTGCAGGAGTTCTACTTGCAAGGTAATCTATAACATCCTGAGGAGTTCCAGAAGGTACCATCAATCCACGGAAGTTGACACTTGAATCGTCAACATCAACACCACTTTCCATAAGCGTAGGAACGTCTGGCAAGTACTCATGTCTCGCTAGGTCAGCAACAGCTAATATCTTAAGGTCAGCTGCACTTCTTGCAGAGTCAGAAAGATTGTTAAAGCCAGCCACTGTTTCGCCTGCTTTAACCATTCTTAGAGCATCTACTCCACCCGAAGCAGGGATATAAGTTAGATTTGCACCAGATGCTTTTGCGAATTGCAAGAAGGCGATATGGTGTCCAACAAATTTTCCAGCACCACTAATGGTAACTGCCCCTGGGTTAGCTTCAGCGTGAGCAAGCAACTCTCCTACCGTGTTAAATGGACTGTCTTTACCAACAATCAATACTGCAGGATCTGCACCCCAATTTCCGATTGGCTCAAGGTTGTTAATATTGTACTTAGTATCAAATACAATGGACTGCGCTATAAAGTGCGGAACATTATACGAACCAAGCATATAGCCGTCTTTTGAAGCCTCACTTGCAAACCAATTCCAGCCTGTTCTTCCGCCAGCACCTGGCTTATTTAGGATATAGATTGGCTGGCCAATAAGGTCCGCATTTCCTGAGGCCAATGTTGCAATTCTAGCTTGGAAATCTGTCGCTCCACCAGGTCCATAAGCTACCATTACGCCAATTGGCTTTTCAGGATAATCAGCCTGAACTGGCAATAACATCATTGATGCTAAAGCTAACAAGGCCACTTTAGTTACATTAATAATTTTCATTTTTTCTCCTTTTTTATTAAAACAAACCTTCTGGTGTATGAACTTTTAAAAGAAGTGTAAACAATCCATATAGTGCAAAAGTAAACACAAATGCGACACCCAATTTTATGAGTAACACACGCCAAAAGTCTTTTGATTCCATAGGCTTGGTGTAGTACATTACAAGCGTAAAGAATACAATCATTGAGGCTAAGTAGAAGCCCAGTATTTTTAGTAGTAAGATAAATGCTGAAGCGATTGCTATGCCTGGCAATAAATCTTTAAAATTAGTTGATTTGTCAGCCTCACCCTTCTCAAACCAAAGCATTATCGTTAAAATAGCAATAGTTGCAGATATGAGTCTTGGAAAGAGATAGTTCTCTGAATCACCTAAAATAAATGATGAATAAACTAGAAAAGCACCAAAAAGTGTAACAATAACGGTTGATAGTTTGATTTGACTATTCATGCTTTAATTTTTTTAGACTTTCTACTGGAATATACTCCGTACACAATCGAAGCAATACAAAGCGAAATTAGAACAATATTGATTGTTCCTGATGTAAAGTGTTGAAAAGAGCTTCCCTTGGCATTTCCTATAAGGTTACCAAGTAGAAATTTTTCCTCTGTCATTGTTCCCAGTATTAAACCTAATACAACTGGAACTGGACTGAATCCAGCTTTGCTTCCAAAATACATTAGAGTTCCCAATATAAACATAATCAAAACATCAGAATAGTTATTTTGGATACTGTAAGTTCCAAATACAGCAAGTAATAAAATTCCAACTGCCATATAGTTATCAGGCACTTTCATAATCCATTTACTATGTCTACTAAGAAACAACCCAATAATCAACATTAGAATTTGTGCGATTATTAGTGAATCAATAAAAGTCCATATAACTTCAGGATTTTTAGTAAATATGTCGTGCCCTGGGAATATCCCATGAATTAATAATCCGCCAAGTAGAACTGCTGCAGTAGGACTTCCAGGAATACTTAATGTAAGAAGAGGAATTAAGGAAGGGCCGACCATAGAATTGTTAGCACTCTCAGCAGCAATAATTGCTTCAGGCTCGCCTTTTCCATAGTTTTCTCTGTTTGTGCTTACCTTTTTAGATTGGTCATAAGCAACAATACCTGCAATCTGACCACCTGCACCTGGAATAATTCCAATAACCGAGCCAATAATAGATCCAATTGATAAGGCTTTGAGTTTGCTAAAAACAAGTTTAAAAGATTGGGTTAAAGTTGCATCACCTGTTGCTGAAAAAACTCGGTTCTTCTTAGCGTAAAAATTCTCTAAAAGATTCCACACTTGAGGCATTGCAAATAAACCAATTAAGCCAACAACAATATGAACACCGCTCTCCAGGTGATCCGTAAAAACAAACCTTTCAACTGCATTTGTAGGGTGTTCTCCAATTGTTGCAAGCATTAATCCAAATAATCCTGATAACAAGCCTTTAATGACTGATTTTGAGTCCAGAGTTGCAATAATAGTGATACCTAGTATTGCAACCCAAAACATTTCTGTAGACATAAACTTTAATGACAATGCAGCAAGTGGTGGAGTAAAAAATATGAGAATAAAGACTCCAAAAATACCGCCAACAAATGAACTAATAAAACAGTAATGTAGGGCATTCTTAGCTTTACCATCCTGCGCCATTTTATGGCCATCCAATGCAGTTGCAATGTTTGCAGGAGCGCCAGGAACGTTTACAAGGATTGCACTAATTGCTCCTCCAGCAACAGTTGCCGTGTACATAGCGCCAAGTAATATAAGTCCGCTTTCGGGCTTCATATGAAATGTAAAAGGTATAAGAAGTGCCACAGACATTGTTGGACTTAGTCCTGGAAGTGCTCCAAGAATAATACCTGCAAAAGTCCCCCCTACGAGAAGAGCAATATGATAAATAGTGAAGACATTATCAAAGTAGTTTAAAAATTCCATAGCGAAGCCATTTCAATAAAAACATATATTTATTCATATATATGTCTACTAAAACTCATATATATGTGTAAAGCATCGTACACGGCACTTATATAAAAGTCAACAAAAAATATTTAATGCTAAAAAGTGTAAAACTAAATGAGTATACTAATTGCTCTATTGTTAAAATAATTTAACAAAACTAGTCCTATTAAAATGAATAAAAAGCTATACCAAACGGTTATAGATTATATAAATAGTCAAATAAGTAGTGGTGAGCTCACTATTGGTGATTTAATTCCATCTGAGTCGCAACTTTCAAAATTACTTAATGTAAGTATTGGGACTGTCAGAAAAGCTACTGATAAACTTGAGCACAATAAAGTCCTTTACCGTCATCATGGTAAGGGAACTTATATATCTGACTATGGATTTGATAACAGTATTTTTAATTTCTTTAGTTATGGCAACCAGACTGGATCGTCAATTCGAATTTATAAAACTACTCCTATTAGAAAAAAAGTTAAAGCGACCTCTGAGATCTCATTTCAATTAGGTATAAATCAGGGTGATGATGTTATTTATCTAGAAAGAAGGGGATATATTGATAAAAAAAATCCTATAATTATCGAAAAATCTTGGTGGGTTGCTGACGTTGTAGAAGGCCTTCAAAAGCCCTCACTTCATATACCTGACCTTCTTTATGCCGTTATTTTTAAAGAATTTGATACTCAAATTAACTCCTCTCAAGAAGTTTTGACTGCAGGCATTGCAGATGATGAAACTGCAAAAATTCTTCATATCAATAAAGGTGATCCTGTTGTAATATTAAATCGTCACTCCTATGCAAAAGATAAAGGGCTAGTTGAGTTCCGAATTACAACAGGAAGAGCGGATATGTTCAGTTACACCACTACAATTGGAACGCCTCAGACCTAGTTTATTCTAGCTACCTAGTTTTTTTGCCATTTAATCAACTTCCAGTTAAACTTATCAACTATGTCAAATGACTTTAAAAAAGAACGCTCGGATCTTGCAGCAGCTTTTCGCTGGGCTGCAAGACTAAATATGCATGAAGCCGTTGCAAATCATTTTAGTTTAGCAGTTTCAGAAGATGGCTCAAAATTTCTTCTAAACCCTATTGGAATGCACTTCTCACAGATTTGCGCTAGCGACCTTATTCTTGTTGATTCAAACGATGAATCTACAATGTCCAAGCCAAACGCTCCTGACCCAACGGCATGGGCAATACACGGTGCTTTGCATAGAAATAATCCTCAAGCAAGGTGTATTCTTCATGTCCATCCTAAGTATGCAACAATTTTATCTTGTTTAGAGGATAAGACTATGAAGCCGATTGATCAAAATACTATGCGATTTTATGAAAAAGTATCGATAGATTATGAATATAGCGGCATGGGTCTTGGTGAAGAAGCAGAGAGATTAAGTACCATATTAGGGAATAACTCGGTATTGTTAATGGGTAACCATGGCGTTCTAACTGCTGCAAAAACAGTTGCCAAAGCGTTTGATGACCTTTTTTATTTTGAGAGGTCCTGTGAAACGCTCATTGGGGCCTATCAAACAGGCAAAGCATTGCACCAAGTCTCGCACGAGATTGCCACAAAAACTGCCGCGCAATGGCAAAAATATGATGCATCAGATATGCATTTTAATGCTTTAAAAAGAATTTTAGATAAGGAAGAAGCAGACTATAAAAATTAGATTTGCTTAATAATGTTATTTTTTTCATAAGGAGCTTTAATGCTAAGTAACAATATCTCATTAGACGTCGATTACGTCAAAGCGCAATTTCCAGCTTTTAGTGACCCCAAAAGTTCGAAATGGTCATTCTTTGAAAATGCTGGAGGAAGCTACGTTCCAACTAACGTTATAGAGCACTTAAACCACTTTATGACTTCTACCAAAGTACAGCCCTATGCTGAATTTGATA
This sequence comes from Candidatus Pseudothioglobus aerophilus, assembly GCA_014384565.1. Taxonomy (GTDB): domain Bacteria; phylum Pseudomonadota; class Gammaproteobacteria; order PS1; family Pseudothioglobaceae; genus Pseudothioglobus; species Pseudothioglobus aerophilus. Next base: position 20,925 of record JACNFO010000040.1, on the reverse strand, counting down.
CGTCTGCTATTGCTGGTGACAATATGGACCAGGCCACAAAGCTTTTTGCTGAGATGATTAACGCAAAAACTGATGAAATAATTATAGGCGGTTCAACGACAATGAATATGTATGTCCTTTCTAACGCAATGAGCAGCCTCCTTAAGCCGGGTGATGAGGTCATCGTTACAAACCAAGATCATGAGGCAAACGTTGGTGCATGGCGAAGACTAGCAAAGCATGGAATGATTATTAAAGAATGGCAAATTAATCCAGAAACAGCTGAACTTAACATTAATGATTTAAAAGTCCTCTTATCAGAGAAAACTAGAATAGTAGCGGTTACCCACTGCTCCAATATTGTAGGGTCCATTAATGATTTAAAATCAATTGCTAAGTTAGTTCATGAGTATGACGCTTATATTGTTGGTGATGGCGTCTCCTATGCTCCTCATGGCTTTCCAGATGTAAAGGATCTAGATGTCGATTTTTATGCATTCAGTCTTTATAAGACGTTTGGCCCACACCTTGGACTTCTTTATGGAAAGAAGGAGATTTTAAGAAAGCTACCTAATCAAAATCACGAGTTTCTTGAAGGAGATGTCCCATACACACTTAATCCAGGTGGGCCCAACCATGAAGAATTGTCTTGTTTAATTGGTGTTTATGAGTACTTCAATAACTTATATTTACATCACTTTCCTGGCCAAGATGCTTCAACTAGAGGAAAAATTGAAGCTGTTAATGAGCTCATTGCCAAGCATGAGATGGAAATTGCAAACCCGTTATTGGATTACATCAACACGCGAGATGACATCAACCTTATAGGAAAAAACAAAATAAGCAACAAAGACAGAGCCCCTACAATTGCCTTCACTATGAATAATAAATCCTCCAATGAATTAAGTAGTGACCTGGTGCAGCAAGGCATAGCTACTCGAAATGATAACTTTTATGCATGGCGCTGCTTAAAGGCACTTGGAATTGATACGGATGATGGCGTTGTTAGAACCAGCATGGTTCACTACAACACTCATGAGGATGTTAAAAAATTAATTGAAGCATTAAAGGATATTAGAGGTTAATTAGGTTTGGAAATATTAAAAGTTTCTAGCCTCCTTTAATGCTTTTAATTAAATCTTTCATAGTCAGTCTTCTTCATAGAGTGTTGGAAACATTTTGCCACCTAAATCATCACCATTCTGATAACCATTTACCTCCATCATTGCTCTTTCTTCTTGGGCCCAATCACCTCGATACTCAATCATAGAGCCTTCTTTAGCCATTCTTAAGGTATATCGATGTATATCTTTTTTTGGCGTTACTTGATTTAAGCTTCCGTGCAGCGTTCGCATATCAAAAAAGACGCAATCTCCCAGTTCAAAGTCCCACTGAAGAAATTCATAATCATCTTTATTGTTAAGAATATCTGGCGTAATATCATAAGTTTTACCGTTGACAATGCCAGCCTGCCCATCTACAAGATATCCATCATTAAATCGCGTTCTAATGAACAGCTTATCCCAAAGATGGGAGCCTTTAATCCAAGCAATCCCCTCTTCCTTTGATACAGGCTCTAGTGGAAGCCAAAGAACACACATTGAGCCCTCAAAATCAAAGTAGGAGATGTCGTGATGAAATGGAGCGCCAGACTTTGATTCCGCTTCTCTAAAAAACCAGTTGTCCATTACTAAGTTTATTTTTTTAGCTTCCAAGAGCTCGGATGCTATTTTTGCAGTTGGTGAGTTAAAAACGAAGTCTTTAAAGTCCGCATAAAGATCCCAGGTCCAGAAATCTTCAAAGTAACCAGGTGCATTTATATCTTTGGTGTGCCTTTCAAACCTTGGACTGGGGTTTTGGATATCTTCGTCAATACCTCTTCTTAGCTTGTCTATCCATTGCTTTTCAAATTTACCTTTTATTAAGACTGCACCATCACGCTTAAAATGTTTAATTTCTTCTGGAGCAAGTAAACTTTTCATAGAGATAAGTGGTCTAAATTATTAATAAATAAAACCCCTAGTATTACTAATACTAGGGGTCATTGGAATAGCTTTAAAATCCTTTTAAATCGCGCAGCTCATATCATTACCACAGCACATTGGTGATTTAATTTTTCCATGACCATTTGGACACTCAGAGATTTGAACTTCACCGCCATCATCAAGCTTAAGTACACCGTCTACAAGAGGCTCATCACATTTAGCGCAGGTTGCATTAACGCCCATTCCACAATTACTACATTCATAAGTTGCCATAAATTTCTCCAGTTTAATTAATCAATATAGTAACAGAATTACATCAAATTATTCTTAATTTATTAAGTAGAATTTTTATTATTTTTATCTAAAAGGTATATTATTGTAAGCTCTATGAAAAAAATACTTTTATTCCTATTTGTATCTTTCTTTTTTGTCAGCTTATCTTTTGCTGGAGGTGATGATAGAGACCAGGTGCTTCCTTTAAACTCTCTGAATGAAGATTATGATGAAACCCCAAATTTCCTTCAGGAAGATGAGTTAGTTGAGGCGCAGATTGATGAAAATATAGAAGAAGTTATAGAAAAAGAGCCCAGCAAGAAAGAGCCTGCACTAAGCACTCAAACTATTGACGAGAGTGTAACAATGAATAAAACCGTTGCTTCTATTGAAAAGTACTTTATGTCAGACCAAGGAATCCTTGTGCTATTGATACTTTTTTTTGTAGCAATAATTCTATTGTTTAATTTTTTCGTAAGAGAAAAAGAGTAACTAATCCTTCTTAGAAAAATGCACTGCAATTTTTGCCGCTAAGTCTGCATTATTTTTAATCAACTTGATGTTGGCATCTAAGCTCTTACCTTTTGTAATTTCATTAACTTTTGATAACAAATAAGGCGTTATTTTTTTGCCTGTAATACCTTCATTATCAGCCTCAATAATAGCTAGATTTATTGCCTCATTCATAGCGCTTGATTCAAGTTCAAATGCAACTGGAATAGGGTTGGTGACTAATACACCCCCATCAATAGAGAGATCCCATTTGGTTTTAAGTATGCCTGCAATATCCGTTGCTGCATCAATTCTGTAGTCAACATTAAACCCAGATTTTGTGGAGTAAAAAGCTGGCATCTCAGAAGTTTTATAGCCAATAACAGGAACGCCCTTGGTTTCAAGATACTCAAGAGTTAGCCCAATATCAAGTATAGACTTTACCCCAGCACAAACAACACACACGTTTGTTCTTGAGAGCTCATCAAGATCTGCAGAGATATCAAGTGTTGTTTCAGCGCCTCTATGAACCCCTCCTATTCCGCCTGTTGCAAATACCGCTATATTTACAAGTTTTGCAATAATCATTGTTGACGCAACGGTTGTTGAGCCAGATAACTGCTGTGAAACAGCAACAGCAAGATCCCTCCTGGAAATCTTTTTAATCTCGTCATTCGTTGCTAAAAATTCAATTTCTTTTTCAGTAAGGCCTATTTTTAAGCGCCCTTTAATAATTGCAATCGTTGCTGGGACCGCATTATTTGATCGAACAGTCTCTTCAACCATCAACGCAGTCTCTATGTTTTTAGGGTAAGGCATCCCGTGAGAGATAATAGTGGACTCAAGCGCAACAATTGGCAAGTTATTTTTTAGTGCATTTTCAACGTCTGGGTGAAAATCTAAGTAATCATTCAGCTTCATTGCTCTGTTCCTTTAATAATAGCGCTACATTTTCTACTGATAACTGATCACTAATAGTATTTTTACTTTTTAATGCAATCAACGCAGCAGCAGATGCATATTTTACTGTTTCTTTAATGCCATTTAAATTTAAAAAACCATAAACCATTCCTGCCACAAAAGCGTCTCCCGCTCCATTTGCACTGACTACATCTATCTTTTTTTGATTAAACATCCCATACTCTTTTCCGTCATAATAAAACACACCCTCGTCACCCAGAGTAATAAAGATTTGTTTACAGCCCCTTTCAAACATGCTCTTTGCAGCACTGAGCATAGAGCTTTGATCAGTAATTTTAATGCCAGTAATTAGCTCAGACTCTAACCTGTTCGGCTTAATGGTATGAAATTTACCAATAAGGTGCTTTATCTTTGCTGCCTTTGCGATAGATACTGTATCTAAAAATAGGGGAATATGGCTAAATTCTTCAGTTACGTGCTCAATGACATCAACCGGGATATTTGTATCAACTACAATCACTGCGCTTTGGTTTAAGGCATCTCTGTGGCCTCTAATATCATCAATTGTCATCTCATTAATAATTCTCATGTCTGAGATCGACACCAGCATGTCGTTATTATCATCCAGCACTGAAAGGTATTGACTGGTTGGCAATGTGGGATGCCTATTTATGTAAGAAGTATCGACATTCGCTTTTTGAGTCGACTCAATTAAAAAATTACCCAGAGCGTCAGATCCGACGTATGAAAATATTTTTGTTGGTATCCGGAGCCTAGACATATTCTCAGCTATATTTCTTCCCACGCCTCCTGAAGACATTGATATTTCACCTGGGTTCGAATCCTTTAATAAAAGCGGGTTATCACTAGACCCCTGAAGATCAATATTAGCCCCACCAATTACAAAGACATGGTGTTTTTGTTTGGGTTTCATGTTTTCAATAGACTATTTTTAATCTTTTTAATCCAGTTAGCTAAGTCTAAGTTTAAAGAATAAAGGCAAGGAAGAAGTATCAAAGTAACAAAAGTACCAAATAGTAAGCCGTATCCTAGTGCCATTACCATTGGCTGCAAGAATGCGTCCTTACCTCCAAAGCCATAGATAAGTGGCAAGACACCTGCGAGCGTTGTAAGGGTTGTTAATATTACTGCCCTTAGTCGGTCTTTAGCACCCATCGCAATCCACTGGATTGACGAACTATCTTTGTCTTGACTTTGTTTAATGAAATTAAGGTGGCTTATCATTACTAAAGAGTCATTTACCACTACTCCCACTAGCGCTAAGACCCCCAATAAAACAAAAAAACTGAATGGTTCAGAGTGAAAGAAAAAAGCCCAAACTACGCCAATCAAAGCAAAAGGAATACTAAGAATTACTAACAAAGGCTGAGAGTATGAATTAAAAAGAAGCGCTATTAGCATAAATATACCAAAGACAGCAAACCCTAGTGCCAAAGTAAAATCACTTAAAGCTTCTTTTGCTTCAAATGAGCTGCCCCCTTCTATTGCACGAACTTCAGGAAAATTATTAATCAAATCAAGCTCATCAAGCGCTCTTTTTGAAACAGATTGGGCGGTGGTTATTGAGTCTTCAACTGCCGCACTTACCTTAACAACTCGCTCACCATTCAAGTGCTTGTAGTTTGGATCGCCTGGGGTCTCAACAACACTTGCAAACTGAGACATTGGGATCATCCTTCCCTGATTATTCTTGATAGAGGTTTTCGTAATATAGTCATCAGAATAATTGCTATCCCCAAGATACATTTTAACGCTTAGCTTGGTATTATTAAAATCAACATCAGAAACGTCCATCCCAGAGTAAATGGTTCTTAAGTGGCTGTATACCTGCTGGTATTGAATTCCTAACCTTGCCATTGACTCGTAATCCAACAAAACTTCAATTCGATTTTTACTTAAATCATCATCACGGTCAATGTCGCTGACTCCATCATAGCTGTTAAGAATTTTTTCAAGCTGGTCAACAGCAGCCTGACGCTGAACATCGTTACTTCCAATTAGACTTAATTCAATATCTAACGCCCCGCCTGGGCCACCTCTATTTGATCTAAAATCAATCCTTGAAACCCCTTCAATATCCTTGGTTTCTTCTTTAAGGACCTCAATAATCTCTTTAGCAGTGATTGCGCGATCGTTCGCTGGTGTCAAGGTAATAGCAATTGATGCTCGATTAGAGGCCCTTGAGCCAATTGTGCTGGTAAAAAAGTCTAGGTTTGAACCCACCTTATCGATAATGATGTTATCAATTTTAATGATAGACTGTTCAGTTGTTTCGACAGGAGTACCTAATGGCGTTTGAATGCGCATATTTATCGAGTTTGTACCGCTCGATGGCCACTGGATATAAGTAATTTCTTTCATGCCAACATAAGCACTAAATGCAAGAAGCGCAATAAATAGACTCAGAACTATAAAGCGCCATCTAAGAATTACGACTAGCACTTTTTCAAACCACCTTTCGACAGGCTTAAACCATGTTTTTTGTTTACTAATTTTACTGCCAGACATGTGAGCAGGCAGAGCGATACTCACTTCAAGAAATGAGAACGTTAAAGCACAGATAACAGTAATGGGTAATATGTATATAAATTTACCTGTCGTGCCGCTCATTATTAGAACGGTTGATATTGCAAGAATTGTAGTTAATATAGTTGTCACAACAGGCATGATTACTCTTTTAAAGCCATCAACAATATTTTGATAGACGTCACCCCCCCTTTCTTTGTAGTGGTGAATACTTTCAGCTATTATGATGCTGTCATCAACCACCAAGCCTAGCACTAAAACCATTCCAATTAATGAGATTAAGTTAATTGTTTCGCCTGCAAAACCAAGAAAAGCAACCGTCCCTAAAAGAGTCACAGGGATACTTACAGCGACCCAGAATGCAGTCTTAAAAGATAAAAATAAGCCTAAAACAACCATAATTAAGGCTAACCCCACTAAAGCATTGTTAGTTACAATGTTTAATCGGTTAGATACTGGCTTTGATCTGTCATCGGTAACAATTAAATTGATATTTGAAGGGTACGACTCTTTAAGCAAATCCAAAGACTCCCTTACTTTTTCAATAGTTCTAATAACGTCTGCTTTTTCTGTTTTTGTAACCTTAAGGATGAAGCCCTTAGTTCCATTAATTCGAGTAATTGTATTAAAACCAATTTCACCCTCATCAATTGAAGCAATATCTTTTAATAGAATTGTTGGTCCATCATAGCTGGACTTTACAACAACGTCCTCTAAAGACTCCTTGTTTTGATATTCAGAAATAATAACGATATTCTTTTGATTTCTTCCTTGGTTGTTATCACCAATTGCGGAGCGTATATTTTGATCGGCAATGGCGCTCCTTACCTGATCAAAAGAGAGCTGATATTGTAAAAGCTTTTCTGGATTAATTCTAATTTGAACCTCTCTTTCAGAGTCTCCACCAATGCTAATGCTCGAAATGCCATCAATCAACGAAAGATTTTTTTCAATATTATTGGCAATGGCTTTGGCAGTCTCGACATTAATGCCATCCCCACCGATTACTATCGTTAGAATAGGCCACTCAGTGCTTGTTCTATCAACCACCAATGGGTCATTAGCGTCTTCTGGCAAGTCTTCTATTTCATTTACAGCCTCAGAAATACTAGCCTTTACCTCTTGAATATCATCTACACCTTCATCAATTTCAATATTGATACGAGATGACCCTTCAGATGAGGTTGACGTCAGCTCTTTGATTCCATAAATTCCCTTTATTTTACTTTCAATAACGTTAGTGATATTTTTTTCAACATCCCTCGGAGAGGCGCTTGGATAAGCAGTATTAATTGAGAGTCGATCAAATTCAATAACCGGGTAGGTATCACGCTGAATTTTTTGGAGTGTCATAAAGCCCAATACGACAATTGACAGTGTAAACAGAAGTGCAAGTTTCTTTTGACGTACAAGAAAATTTAAAAATGAATCCATAATTTTTTTTACTTAAGCTTCAAGCGGATTATTATATAGGTGGTGCGTAAAGAAATAGTGAAGACTTGATGAACTTCTAATCCTTTTTTTATACACATTTAAGGTGAATAAAATCAATAATTTATGACTTGATGCTTTAAAATCTAACGGCTATTAATTAACTAAAATTAATCATCAATGAAAAGCATTTTTGTAATCCTAGGAAACCAACTCTTTGAGCCCAAATTACTTCAAGATCTGGGCTGTAATAAGGTCTTTATGGCGGAGGATTTTGATCTTTGCAGCTATGAAAAACATCACAAACTCAAGCTTTACTTGTTTCTATGTGCAATGCGTGAGTACAAAAAAGAGCTTGAGTCTTTGGGCATCTCTGTAGGATACTTTGCCTTAAATGATCGAATTAAAAATCAATCTTATCTGGAGTGCCTTGTTGATTACGTTTTGGATAATAAAATAGAGCAGGTAAATGTATTTGAAATTGAGGACAAGGACTTTGAATCTGAATTACTTGATGGCTTGACTACGAGTAATATTAAGATTCAAGTTCACCAGTCGCCAATGTTTCTCTTTTCTAGGGAAGAGCTCTATTCTCTAATGAAGGATAAAAAGACTCTTAGAATGGGAAATTTCTATCAGCATGCAAGGAAAAAATTCAATATTTTAATGGATGAAAATAACAAACCTTTGGGTGGTAAGTGGTCCTTTGATGCAGAAAATCGAAAAAAAATCCCTGCTAATACTTTCATTCCTGACCTACCAAATACTAAGCAATCGTTATACCATGATGAAGTTTGTAGCCTCATTCAGCAGCACTTTAATGACCACCCTGGAAGTCTAGATAACCCATGGTTTCCAGTTAACCGAAGTGATGCTGAGAGGCAATTTGAAGATTTTTTAAAGCAGAGAATGGCTAATTTTGGTATATATGAAGACGCGATGCTAGAAGGCAAAAACTTTTTGTTTCATAGCTGCATCAGCGCCTCAATGAATGTTGGGCTTTTGTCTCCTCAAAAAGTTATTCAAACTTTACTAGATAGCGCTGATACCTATCAAATTCCTATGAATTCATTGGAGGGTTTTGTAAGGCAAGTCCTAGGATGGCGTGAGTTTATAAGGGGGGTTTATCAAACAAAAGGTGATTACCAATATAATAAAAACTATTGGGGCCATACTGGTAAGTTAACTTCTAGCTGGTACGAAGGTTCAACTGGAATAGCGCCTTTAGATGATTCTATCATTACTGCGATACAAGATGGATACAACCATCATATCCCTAGACTTATGGTCATAAGTAACCTGATGAATCTTTGTGAAATCGATCCCAAAGAAATATACAGGTGGTTTATGGAGATGTATATTGACTCCTCCGAGTGGGTTATGGTTCCAAATGTGTTTGGAATGGCAACCTACTCTGATGGCGGCCTAATGTCAACTAAGCCTTACACTTGCGGTTCAAATTACCTACTTAAAATGAGTAACTACAAAAAAGGTGAATGGTGTAATACAGTTGACGGACTTTATTGGAGGTTTATTCAAAAAAATAGAAAGTTTTATGAATCTAATCCTAGATTATCCCTTCAACCAAAACTATTAGACAGAATGTCACAAGAAAGGAAAGAGCTTATCTTTGGTGAGGCAGAAAAATTTATTGAGATTCATACTCGATGAAACTTGAAAAGATTTGTAAAACTTGCAATAAACCTTTTACCTGGAGAAAAAAATGGCGTAAAGACTGGGAAAGCGTCCTCTACTGCAGTGAAAGGTGTCGAAGGAATAAGTTATAGCAAATTCGCTCTATTAACTAAAAACTAAAAAAAGCCCTCAATGAAGAGGGCTTTTTATGAACTTATTTAAAGTTATGTTTACTTCTTCTTGCTGACAGCTTCACTAGATTTCACTGCAACATTCCAAATAATTAAACCAAATAAGATTTTGTTAACAAAATCTGCAAGGTTATAAACAATGTTTAAAGTTCCTGCATCTACACTTCCCATCATATATCCGAAGACATATCCAAGAGGATAAATAGCCCAGCCTACTAAAACAATGATTCTAAGAGCATTAAATGCAGATTTCACGCTTGCATTTGCCTCAGCTGCTTTACTAGCCTCACCACCGAAGATTTCCCAGATGATGATTGCCCAACCTATCATACCGATGACAAATCCCATAGAAGCGGACATTAAATGTGCCTCACCTGCGAATCCACCAATAAGCATGACTAGAGTACCTACTAACAATCTCCAAAAAGAGTTTGTTGATACTGAAGCGCCTACTGCTTTAAGAATAATGAAGAATTCAATCATCAATAATGGAACTGTAATTAACCAGTCGATATATCTATATACGATTGGAGAATCAGGAGTTCCTGCGATAACCGAAGCTACCCAGTAATCTCTCATGTAATAATAGTGAACAGCAGCAACCAAAGTTACCAAACCTGCAACTGTCATTGACAGTCTCCACTCTTTATTTACTGCCATACCTTCATAAAAGAAAAAAACTGTAGCAGCAACCATCGCTACAGAGACTATCCAGAATGAAACGCCAACAAAATCGCCGGCTTGTAAAAATAAACTCGTGTCGCTCATAAGAACTCCCTAAATTAAATTAAATTAACGATAACTAACCAATAGCCATCACTGGAAAAATATACCTTGAAAGATTATTAATTACCCTCGAATTAATAATGGTTTTTTTTGACCCTTTTTTTAACGGTATTTGATCTATTTAAAAGCAGAAACTAATAAAAAAAGGGCCCTATTAGGGCCCTTTTAATAATTACTTAACTTGCGTTATTCGGCCATCGGTATAACCAATGTATCCTGGGTTTGCTTTAATGTAATCAACAACAACGTCCGCTAGATCAGGACCGAAGTCATAGATGTCAGTTGCAGCTCTAAACATCTTGTATCCGTCACCGCCACCACGAATAAAGTTGTTAGAAACCATACCGTATGTTCCGTATAGGTTAAGAGCACTAAAAGATCCATTGCCCTCTTGGATTTCAATTGAAGTCACCCTTTCGTTTGCTGGCTTAGACATGTCGAATGAAAAGCGCATTCCAGAAACTTGTGGGAATCGACCCGAACCATCCTCAACTTGACTAACGCCATTCTCAATTGCTGCTAGTAACTGCTTACCCGTAACCTTGAAGGTTGACATTGTGTTTTGAAAAGGAAGGATAGTCATTATCTCACCAAGAGTAACCTGGCCAGAATCAAGAGAAGCTCTTATGCCGCCTGAATTCGCAAGTGCAATCGAATAACCTTTTGCAGTTCCTGCTGCTCTCATGGCATCCGTGATCATATTACCCATGTCACATTCTTGAACTCGACAAACCGCTCTATCGCCATTTAAAGAGCTAGAAATGTTTCCAACAAGAGTTTCTTTAAGATCTGTAATTGGCTTCTCTAATTCATCTAAGCGAGCAACGATTTGGCTGTCTTCATTGACCGAGCCGTCAATCGTAATTGGCTCACCTGTTGCAGAGATAATTTCACCCTCATCATCAAAGACAACTGAGAGTTCGCCTAAGTATTTACCATAAGCATAAGCTTGCACAATTTGAGTGCCATTAACAACGGTTGGGTAAGGTCCTTTTGCACTATCGCTAATGTTTGATAAATAAGCATTATCATGACCACCAACGATCACGTCAACACCTGTTGTGTTTGCTGCAATCTCTTTATCGATCTCATATGAAGAGTGCGACATTAGAATAATTATGCCAACTCCATCTGCTGTTAAAGAGTCAACTTCAGCCTGAACTGCAGAGATGGCATCCGTGAAAATAATGTTATCGCCTGGACTCGAAATATCAACCACGTCCTCAGTAACAACACCTATCAGTCCAATTTTGTGACCACCTCTCTCTATGACCGTTGATTTTTGCAGCCTACCCTTAAGTTCTGGCTCCATATCTACATCAGCATTTGCCATAAGAACAGGGAAATTAACTGCGTCCATGAATTCTCTTAGAGTTTCTGGCCCATCATCGAACTCATGATTACCAACAGTCATACCATCATAACCAAGCTTGTTCATCATTTCTGCTGCAACCTTACCCTTATAAAGGTTGTAGAATAGAGTTCCTTGAAACTGATCACCGCCATCTAAAAGTACTGTGTTTTCATGTCTTGAGCGTGCATCCTCAATTGCTGTAATTAATCGAGCGGAGCCGCCAAAACATTTTCCTTCAGTATTACTCTCCGCAGAGCAATTATTATCGTACTTACTGATAGGCCTAAAGCGAGCATGAAAATCATTTGTATGAAGTATTGTTAAGTTTAGAACCTTGTGACTAGCAGCTATTGACGATTGGCTAAAAAAGCCCAATGTAACAACCAAACTCAAAAGCACACCTGGAATTATTTTTTGCAAACCAATTGATTGGATTTTATATATGTGTTTCAAAATTACTCTCCTGTGTAATTAAAAAAGTTGATGTTATATTGTAATCCTATTTAATATATTATTTACAAAAATATTTATTATGGGTAGACTCATGCTCCAATGCAATTCAAAATAACAATGTGTTATCTAAAAATAAATTAAAGTAATTAACGATGAATTACAGCGAGAAAATTGAAAATAAACTAATAAAAAATCTAAAGCTATGCTCTTTACCACTTCCTCATAGAAAAAGCCTCCCTTTTGAATTCTATTGGCAGAATTCTATTTTTACACAAGAAAAAAAACGTATTTTTACAGATCAATGGTTAGGGTTAGGTCGGGCAGATAGATTAATGTTTCCGGGTGAATATGAAGCATTAGAGCTATGCGGTCAAGCACTTTTATTGATTCGCGATCAAGATAAAGCTTTACGGTTATATGCAAATACCTGTAGGCATCGAGGCGCTAAGTTGTTAGAGGGTAACGGACAATGCCAAGCAATTAGTTGTCCTTTTCATGGCTGGACATATTCAAAAGAAGGAGTCCTAATTCACGCCAAAGAGATGGATAAAAATCCAAATTTTGATTTCTCAGAACACTCGCTGATTGAGTATGACCTAAAAGAAGTAGAAGGATTTTTGTTTGCTTTTATTGGCAGTGATTCAACAAGTTTAGAGAAGCAGTTAGGTGATTTTGCAAAACTTCATAAACCTTGGGCATTGAACGATCTTGTGACGACAAGGCGTCAAGCCTTTGAAGTGCAGTGCAATTGGAAGGCATTTTTAGATGTTTTTAATGAATACTACCATCTGAACAACGTGCACCCAACCAGCATCGACAACCTCTATTGCAGGCCTGAAAAGTCTGACATTACATCGGGAGACTATGCGAGTCAGTTTGGGCTTACCTCTGGAACTGGCGCCCTACTTGAAGTTCAACAACTCAGTGCTTTACCAAAAATGACGAGTTTAACTGAGCCATGGAGCCATGGAGCTCGGTATAGCTGGATTTTTCCAAATATGACTTTTGCAGCAAGCCAAGAAGCGATCTGGGTTTATGAAGCCACTCCAATCAGTTCAGAGCGCTGCCAAATACGTCAAAGCATTTGTTTTCCAAAAAATACAACGGAGCTCCCTGATTTTAATGAAAAGTCTCGGGCCTATTATCAGCGCCTTGACGACGCCATGAGTGAGGACATTATTGCTCTAGAAAATCAACATAGAGGGCTTCGAAATTCACCATCACTGCAGGGTCAATTTTCCCCTCTAATGGAAGAAAATGTTGCCTCATTTACTAACTGGTATGCGATGAAGATGATTTAGATACAATACAAGTTTTTATTAATTCATAACTATTCATTAACTTAATCCATGGTTTTTAGAATATTTATTTAAGGATGGTGATGTCCATTGCTTTAGAGTATCGTCCTTTGGCCTATAAACTTCTATTTTTAAAGGGTAGCATTTTGCTGAATCGCTCGAATGGCTTGAACTACAATCACCGCCAGGGCAAGCAGATAGAGCACCTAGTAAATCTATTTCTGCGAAAAACTCAATAAAATCACCAGGCCTTACAGGGCTGGCCTTCATAAAGTACTGATGCGTTTCTTTTGTAAAACCTGTGCACATAAAAACATTAAGAACATCATGAACTTTCATTTCTATTTCAGAAATTTTTGCATGTTGATGATTAGACAGAGCTCTGCATAAATTTGAATGACAGCAGAAATGGTATTCTTCGTTATTCAAAGACAAATGAGTGTATGGGTCACAACGCGTTCCAATAACGTCATGAACGCTACCGCCGTCTTCATCCCAGCCATACCAATCTAAAGTGTCATGAGTAATTGTTGCCATCGGTCTTAGGAAAGGAAGATTTGAGTACAGCTTGTCACCCGTGCTAACATGAGTTCCGTGGAGGGCTCTTGTTTTTCCACTGAAAAAGTGCTCACTAATATTGTCTCTATTCCACAGGTTTAAATCTCCAACTTGTGGTCCCTCAACACTGACAATTCGAAAAAAATGACCCGCGGGAACTTCAAATGTTTTAGCATCCCTTGGAGGAATAATTATTGATTCAATAAGCTCCATTTTACTTCTTGCGTTCGCATAAAGACTTGAGTCGTGGGATGGTAAATTATCTATTGGGTAACAGATAACTGGCTTAATTGCACGCCGCTCTTGGGCATCACTTGGCTCTTGATTTTGCTTTATTGTTTTCATACGTTATCTTACCTCTAAATCTAATGCTATTTTGCTCAACCTCTCTACGCCATTAGAACCAACAATGACAGTATGGCCCGGACACATTGCAAGCCTGCTATCTCTATTCATAATAATCATATGCAGAAAGAAGACCATATTCTCCTCAACTACCATGGAATTACCTTCGAATATCATCGGATAATCTACCCAAATTGGGGCATAGGCGCAGCCCATTGAATATCCACAGGCATTTAGGCGGTGATCTTTGTAGCCACCTCTATCCATCACATTTGAATGCGCTAAAAAGACATCACCCAGTGTGTTGCCTGGAATTAAAGCATCTTCACACGCTTCAAGTGCCTGCGTTGCAACTCTATGCATATCTTGGTGTTGCTCAGTTGCCTCTCCAATAAGAACAGTTCGCATCATAGCGGCATGATACCTTCGGTAACACCCAGCCCATTCTAGTGTCATTTGATCAACCTCACTTAGGTGTCTTGGGCCAGAGTGATATCTACAAAGTAGTGCGTGCTCTCCAGAGCCAATTATGAATTCATTTCCAGCATAGGTGCCCCCGCCTTTAAACACAGCGCCTTGCATCGCAGCCAAAATATCACCTTCAAAAGCCCCAGAATGAGTCAATTCAATGCCCGCTTTGTAAGCATCATCTGCAAGAGTTGCTGCAGTCCTTATAAATTCAAGCTCTTTTTCACTTTTAATGTAGCGCAATTTATTAACCAAGCTTGATGCGTCGTGAAGCGAACAAAATCCTTTTAATGCACCATCTAAAAGCCGATAGTTGTGAGCAGTTAATCCCACACTGTCGTACTCAACTCCTAATCTTTTATTTTCACAATGAAATTCTTTCAATAGAAGCTTTAAATTTTGAGTGGGATTGATTCCGGCTTCATCTTTCCAAATTCTAATGTCATCAAGTATTGACGTTAACTCTGCTTGTGCAAGGTCTGGAGCCCTCGTGAGCAAAACCATTCTTCCGTCTACCCCAAGGTATAGGCATTGAAACATGGCATACCCAAAGCTGTCATAGCCGCTCAGATAATACATACTCTCTTGGCGAAATATTAAAATGCCATCAAGGTTTTTCTTATTGAGTTCTGTAAGAACATTCTTCTGTCTTTTTTTGAACTCTTCATTCGTAAAATGAATTGCCATAGTCTGACTCCAATTTTTAGAATTTTATGGTTTGTTTGGTTAGATTAAAGTAGATTTTCCAAACCCCCCTCCTCCAGGAGTTTTTAAGACAAAAATGTCATCTTTAGACACTTCAATTTGTCCTTTCGTTTTTAATTCAGTAATGCTGTTATCTAAATGGATTACATAGTTTTTTCCTAAGGCTCCAGAATTTCCACCAGCCAAACCATAAGGTGGTACTACCCTATGCCCGGTAATTATATTAACAGTCATCGGCTCTAAAAAACGTAATCTTCGGTCAACCCCATCGCCACCATTGTTTAGCCCACTACCTCCAGAATTTTTTCTGATACTAAAAGATTCAAGTCTTACAGGAAACCTCCATTCAAGAACCTCAGGATCCGTTAATCTAGAGTTAGTCATATGAGTATGAACTGCGCTGCAGCCATCTTGATTAATACTAGCTCCTGAGCCGCCACAAATAGTCTCATAGTTTTGTACCCTATCGTTTCCCCAGATAAAGTTGTTCATAGTTCCTTGAGATGCTGCAACAACTCCTAAAGCGCCAAGTAAAGCATCTACAATGTACTGTGATGTTTCGACGTTTCCTGCAATCACTGCTGCTGGGTATTCTGGGTTAATCATGGAGCGCTTAGGAATAATTAGATTTAATGGCTTAAGGCAACCTGCATTTAGAGGAATATCATCATCCACAAGACATCGAAAAACATACAAAACTGCTGCACAACAAATCGCGCTTGGAGCATTGTAATTGCCGGGGTGTTGTTCGCTAGTCCCAGTGAAATCGATCGTAGCACTTCGCTCTATTTTGTCAACGCTTATTGCAACTGAAACCTGATGCCCATCATCCATTTTGTAAGTAAAGCTGGAGTCACTAAGGACATCTAAGACTCTTCGAACAGATTCCTCAGCATTGTCTTGAACATGTTTCATATAGGCATGGACAACACCTAACCCATAATTCTTAATAACTTTTAATAATTCTTGAGACCCCTTTTCAGCTGCCGCTACTTGCGCCTTTAAATCCGCGATATTTTGCTGAACATTGCGCGCTGGAAATTCCCCTGAGCTAAGTAAATCATAGATTTCTTTTTCAAGGAAGACGCCTTTTGAGACTAAAGTAAAGTTGTCAATTAAAATCCCCTCCTCTTTAACATGGCTCGAATTTGCTGGAGCAGAGCCAGGGACTGTGCCCCCAATATCGGCATGGTGGCCACGCGTTGCAGCATAAAAAATTACCTTTTCACTGTTTTCATCATAAACCGGCTTAATAAGAGTGATGTCGGGCAAGTGGGTACCTCCATTGTAAGGAGCATTGATCAAAAATGCATCGCCTGGACTCATAGTGTCAAAATTTTCACGAATAATTGTTTTAATGGACTCGCTCATTGAGCCGAGATGAACGGGGACATGAGGCGCATTAGCAACAAGATCGCCTGTTGGCGAAAACAAAGCGCACGAAAAATCTAAGCGCTCTTTTATATTTACCGAGGAGGCGGTATTTTCAAGTACTGTACCCATCTGCTCAGCAACGCTCATGAATAGGTTGTTAAAGATCTCTAGCATTACTGGGTCTACATTAGTACCAATCGCACTCGCTCTTTTTATTTTTTTAATTCTCTCTAAGATAAGATCATTTTTATCATTAAGGTATCCTTGCCAGCCTGGCTCAATTACAATTGTTGAGGTCGATTCAATAATAACAGCCGGCCCAAAAATTAAGTCATTAGAGGCAATATCACTGCGGTTATAAAAAATAGTTTGTTGTGTTTCACCACCTATAAAAACATCCTTTGAGGCTAGGGTTTTAGTCTTTAGTGCTTGGGTAGGTATCTCCTCTATATCAAGCTGCTCACTCTGGCATGAAACTTCAACTTGTATCGATTCAATGATGAGTGTTTTTTCAGGAGATATGAAACCAAAGCGAGCTTTATGAGTATTTTCAAAACTCGACTTCATTGCTTTATAATCATCAAACTTAACAGCTAAGGAGCTATCAGAGCCGTTGTAACGAAGGAAAACGCGATTAAAGTAGTCAAATAGCTTTTCGTTTAGGTTTTGAGAAATTAGCTCTTTTCTTCCATCACTTTTTAGTTCATTAAAGCTGCTTGAAAGAGAGTTAATGGTCTTTTCATCTAAGACTAATTCAACTGCCAAGTCATTAATTGTTTTACTGTCTGCGAGCCCAATACCAAAGGCTGATAAAACGCCAGCATACTGATGAAGATGGATCTGCTTTATCCCAAGACTGTCAGCAACTAGACAGGCGTGCTGACCACCTGCCCCGCCAAAACAAGAAAGGGCATAGTTGCTTACATCATGCCCACGCTGAACGGATATTTTTTTAATGGCATTTGCCATACTTTCAACTGCAATTGACAAGAATCCTTCTGCGACTTCCTCTGGAGAAATCAGCTTGTTTGTTGACAAAGAAATCTCTTTTGCAAGAGCTTTAAATTTTTTAAAGACAATTCTTGAGTCAAGCTTTTGATTTGCATTTGGTCCAAAAACTTTTGGAAAGAAATCTGGACTCAGTTTACCAATCATTACGTTGCAATCAGTAACGGTTAAAGGGCCGCCATTTCGATAACAAGCTGGGCCTGGGTTCGCACCTGCAGAATCTGGTCCAACTCTGTACCTTGATCCATCAAAGTGAAGAATAGAGCCGCCGCCTGCAGCAACAGTATTAATTAGCATCATCGGAGACCTAAGCCTAACACCAGCAACCTCAGTTTCAAGGGTTCGTTCATACTCACCGTTGTAGTGACATACATCGGTTGATGTGCCGCCCATATCAAAACCAATCAGTTTAGTAAGCCCCACCTTTTCACCCGTCTTAACCATACCAACAACCCCGCCAGCGGGCCCAGATAAAATTGCATCCTTCCCCTGAAAGTAGTTTGCATCTGTAAGGCCGCCATTTGATTGCATAAATTTTAACTTACCAGAATCGTTTTTATCAGATCCTAGAGCATTTTTAACCTGAGTAACATATCGACGAAGGATAGGTGAAAGATAAGCATCAACCACTGTTGTGTCGCCTCTTGGAATAATCTTCATCAGAGGGCTTACATTATGGCTAACTGAAATTTGTTCAAAACCAATTTCTTTTGCAATAAGCTTTAATTTATTTTCGTGATCTTGATAGCGATAGCCATGAATCAAAACAATAGCTATTGATTTGAAGCCTTCATTAAAGGCGCTTTTTAGTAATTTTTCAGATTTAAGCGTGTCGAGTTTTGTGAGAATTTTCCCGTTAACATCAACCCTCTCTTCAATCTCAATAACTTTTGAGTAGAGCATATCTGGCAGATTAATGTCAAGTGCAAATAGTTCGGGTCTTTGTTGATAGCCTATTCGTAAAATATCTGCAAACCCACTTGTAATTGCAAGTAATGTATTTTCTCCTTTTCGCTCTAAAAGAGCATTTGTTGCAACTGTTGTGCCCATTTTAATTGACTCAATATTGCCAATTGGAATGTCGTCAGCCTTTTTTAATTTTAATAAATCTCGAATACCTTGGATTGCAGCATCTGGATATTGCCTTGCATTTTCAGATAAAAGTTTATGAGTAATAATTTTACCAGCTGGATTGCGTCCTATAACATCGGTAAATGTGCCACCCCTATCAATCCAGAATTGCCATTTTGTATTTTTGGAGGGTTTTTTAATGTGCATACACTATCTTGAAATTCCCAAATTCACTTCTAAGTCTACTAAAACCAATTCAGCATCCAAAACCTTTAAAACCCTCATTTTCTCTCCTTTGTTAGATGAAGTCTGTTGAGACAGCGAGAATTGCAATCCCGAGCAATGCGACAGTTTGTAACACCATAAGTGCGATTGATTTTCCTCCTAGCTCCATCATTGACTTAAGTGATGTGGAAACGCCAAGCCCTGCAATAGCGAATACTAAAAACCATTGCGAGACGTCCGCAAGAAACCTCGTTATCATTTCAGGTATAAATCCGATGCTATTAACAATCAAGCATAAGGCAAAGCCAAGAGCAAACCAAGGAAAAGCCTTAGGACTAATAGTGCCAAGCTCGTCATCGCCCTTTAATAAAAGTGCAATAATAATTACGATGAATGGTAGCATTGAAATCCTGAGGAGCTTAATAAAGGTAGCTACATCACCGGTCTCATTAGATACGGCATAACCTGCGCCAACTACCTGAGCAACATCGTGGATGGTTGCGCCAATAAGGATTCCAATCTCAACGTCACTGAAGCCTCCCACTGAAAACAAAATAGGATAGGCAATCATTGCAAAGGTTGACAAGCCAGTAACGCACACAACGACAAATAAGGTGTCGCGATGCCTTTCTTTCCAGTTAGGAAGGACGGAGGCGACAGCGAGCGCTGCAGCAGCGCCGCAAATAGATACTGCGCACGCGGTTAAAAGTCCAAATAGGTAACGCCTACCCATCAATTTTGCTATAAACCAACTAACTGCAATTGACGAAAGCACAAGTATAGGTACAAGTAAAAGTACACTCGTGCCAAGACCTAAAATTTGATCAAGCGTAACCCTAAAGCCTAATAACGCAACCCCGAAGCGAAGAATCTTTTTGCTTGAAAACTCTATGCCTGGAGCGCACCGCTCATCCGTTGATAGGAAGTTAAAGGCAATACCAATAAGGAGTGCAAAGAGCATCACTGGCGCTTTGTAGTGAAGACTTAGAAATCCTGCTGCTGCGGCAATTGTTCCAACAACAATTAGGCCAGGGAAAAGTCTGTTAAGTCGATCTTGTAACTTAATAATCAAGGAATTCATTTAGAAAGGTATTTAACGTAATTGATACGGCGATTCATTTTAAACAATGTAGATCAAAAGTGGGCCTATGGTTTTTTATTTAATCAACCAACAATTAAACACTAACTCTCTTCTTTCAAAAACTTATTCAATCGATTTAGTGCCCCCGGATTCCAATCAGAATTAAGCGTACCTGACTCTTCAGACCTTGCATTGGTAGCCATTATTGCTTTTTCTTGCAACGATAACTTCTTTTTCTTCTTAGTTTTTAGTTCTTCATTCTGTTTTTTCATAGTTCTCTCCGCTAGTTGAAGTAAAGCTATTACATCTTAATTGTACTCTTTTTGATGTTTGTTGTATTTCATGTTTTTATTCTTAATAAAATGTGTTCAAATTAACACAGAATATATTTTTTTAGTTTCTATTACTGGATGAAATCAAATGGCCTACGTAGTAACCGATGGTTGTATCAAATGTAAACATCTAGATTGTGTTGAAGTTTGCCCAGTAGATTGTTTCTACGAAGGTGAAAATACACTAGTCATTAACCCAGATGAGTGCATTGATTGTGATGTCTGCGTACCTGAGTGTCCGGTTGAGGCAATATTACCTGACACTGACCCTATTGGCGTCAAATGGTTAGAGTTCAATAGAAAATACAGCACTGAGATGAATTGGCCAGTTATTACTGAAAATAGTGGCCCAGACCCTGAGCATGAAAAATATCACCCGGATAATTTTCCAGATGGAAAGATGCATCTATTTT
>JACNFO010000058.1 GCA_014384565.1 Candidatus Pseudothioglobus aerophilus | reverse complement strand
ACACATCAAACTAAATTTTGAATGTAAAGAGACACTTTGTAGCTTTTAGACTATCTTTTTGAGTTTGCCATTAGCATTTATATCACTGCTTGATTATTGGTTCGCGGGGGGAATGAGTGATAATTTCCGGAGCACCAGTTGTAATTATTGCGGTCTCTCCGACAGCCATAGAAAGACCTGTTTTACGATCATTCAATATCATATGAGTAAAAAAAGTCATATTTTCTTCCAAAACTAATGGATTACCCTCGAAAATTAGTGGTTCTTCCATCCATGTAGGAGGCCACATAGCGCCCATTGTATAACCAGCAACTGTCAAAACCGCATCGTGTTCATTGTGTTCTTCCAGCGTAGCTTTATAGATATCGAATAATTCACCCACAGTAGTTCCAGGTCGGAGTGCCGCCTGAACTGCATCAAGGGCAATTACACTAGTTTTATGCATTTTAAGATGTCGGTCATTGATCTCAGGACCAGTAAGTACTACACCCATACACGCCACATGGTAATGCCTATACCCAAGTCCAAGCTCAAGTGTGACTTGATCATTCTCCGAGACATTTTTGCGTTTTGTTGTATAACGAAGGTTTAAGGCAGAATCACCACTTCCAAAAGGAGGAATATGGGCAGGTAAGTCTGCATCAAGCCGAAAAAGCGTGTCATAAAAAGTAGCGTAAATATCACCTTCAAAAGCTCCGGGATAAGTAACCTCGATAACCTTATTCATAACAATATCCATAATTTCGCCAGCCTTACGAAAATAGCTCAACTCCTGTGGACTTTTTACCAAACGAAGTATGCGAATGAAATCGGGTGCAACTGTCAGGTTACACCAGCCATCTAATATTTCTTTAATCTCCAAAAATAGACGTGGTGTCAGACCCATTGTATCTACTTGGATGCCAATTTTTTTACCTTCCATGCCAAGTGAACGCAGCATATCTTTAATATGCTTAGCACGGGTTGACCCCTCTGTATCAGGAGAAATGCGTATATCCTCGCAGATTGATGAATATGACAGATTTCCTAAATCAGCTGGACGTGCGAGGTGAGTCAAAGCACCATCTGTACCGATAAACATAGTGCCAAAAATGCAAAAACCATCACTTTCATATCCAGTTAGCCAATACATATCTTCGATTTTAAATATCAGTAAACCATCCAATTCAAGCTCTTGCAAAAGTTTACGGGTTTTTTTCTGGCGCTTCGAGAATTCTTCTCGACTGAAATGGATGTAGGGTTTAGGCATCGTTTGTTCACACTCTATTTAATACATCGAATTGTACCACCCTTTTTCCTCTCTCACAAAAAACGAAATTTGGACTTCAATATGAACTATTATTCTATAAATCATATTTACTTTAGTAAAATTTACTATTTCTCATTAGTCAATTAAATTTTTTTTGTTTATTAAAAATCAGACTGATTTTAAAAAAGTAATTTTTGTAAGATAATTAATGTAGCAGGTTTTTTCTTCCTCCTAAGGGTAATTAAAACTCCTGCTATACTCCCTCAAAGATTAAACGAAGTTTGGACTTTAGTTCAAGTTGATATACAATCCTAGTATGCAAAAGTTAACACAACAAAAAGTCAATGAATTCAAATCTAAAGGCTATCTTGTATTAGAAGATTTTGTTAGCTCAGGAGTATTGTTAGCGCTTCAAGAATCACTCGATAGCATCTTTTATGAAATTGACAATGACTCAAATAAATTAAAACAGTCATATGACAATAAGCATTACGGCGATATTTCAAAAGACGGTCGAAAATTTCTTAAAAATCAAAGTAGATATTACCCTGTGATTCAGAGATACCTTAAAAGCAAACCTATAAAGGAAGTTGTTACCAAGTTACTTGATGGTGAAGCATTTATTTTCAATGAACAATTCGTAATTAAAGAGCCAAGAACTCCATCGAGCTTTAATTGGCATCAAGATTCAGGATACATAAATTTTGCACATAAACCCTATTTGACAACTTGGCTGGCGCTTGATGAAACCCATTCATTGAATGGACCTTTATCGGTTATCCCTACAAATTTAGAGACCACTCCAGAGGTATTAACTCACCAATGGTCAGACAAATCAAATGACCTGTTTATTGAGGTCGATGAAGCCAAATCAAAGACTTTGCATGTTGCTGCAGGAACTCTCGTGGTATTTTCTAGTCTTACGCCTCATGCCTCCGGAGTAAATCAATCAGCCAAAACAAGAACAGCTTATCTAGCTCAATATTCATCAGAGCCAATTATCGACCCAAATACAGGATTAAATAGAAATCAAGCGATTCCAATTTAAACTAATTACTAATTTGAAGATATAGGGGGAACCCCCTTTGACCTCATATATACCCTCCCTCACACACCAAACGACATTTGGTTTAATTAAAAAACACCGATGTATGGCGATTGGTGGTATAAATGAAGTTTTAATATATAAAAATTAAAATGCATTATAGAAATTTTTCTAATACAGGGTTTAAGGTATCTGAAATTGGTTTAGGGTGCTGGGCAATTGGTTCAGAGTGGGGCAATG